>NZ_VRVE01000022.1:0-48441 GCF_008040035.1 Methylobacterium sp. WL9 | reverse complement strand
TTCGAGGCCAAGGCCCCCGCCGCCGCCCTGGAGCGCCTGCGCGCCGTGCAGCCGCGCCCGATCCTCACCGACCGTGCCGCGCATCTCCCGCAGATCGCCACCTTCCTCGACAGGACGCCGAACGCCGCCATCGTCTGGATCAGCGACGGCATCGAGGATGCCGGCACCGGTTTTTCGAAGTCGCTGTCCGAGCTGATGACGAAACACGGTACGGCGCTGACCGTGCTCAAGGCCGAACAGCCCCCCGCCCTGGCGCTCGCCGGGGGCGAGGCCGGCGGCCAGCTCAAAGCACACGTCTTGCGCGCCGCCCCGAACGGCCGCGATGCCGGCGTCGTGCGCGCCCTCGACCTGAAGGGCCTGCCGCTCGCCGAGATGCCGTTCACCTTCGAGCCGGCCGCCACCGAGGCCGAGATCGGCTTCGACCTGCCGGTCGAGATCCGCAACACCATCGCCCGGCTCGAAGTGGCCGGCGAGCGCTCGGCAGGCGCCGTGGTGCTGATGGACGAGCGCGGTAAGCGCCGCCGCGTCGGCCTCGTCTTTGGCGGCACGGCCGATCAGGCGCAGCCGCTGCTCGCGCCGACCTACTACCTCTCCCGCGCTCTTACGCCCTTCGCCGACGTGCAGCAGTCCCGAGGCGGCCAGGGTACGGCCGAGGCGATCGGCCAGATGCTCGACAACCAGGTCACCGTTCTGGTGCTGGCCGATGTCGGCGCGCTCGACGACAAGACCCTCGGGCGTGTCGAGAAATTCGTCGACGAGGGCGGCCTGCTCCTGCGCTTCGCCGGCCCGCGGCTGGCTGCCGGCAACGACCCGCTGGTGCCGGTGCGGCTGCGCCGCGGCGGGCGCAACCTCGGCGGTACCCTCTCCTGGGACAACCCGAAGACGGTGGCCGACTTCCCGCCCGAGAGCCCCTTCGCCGGCCTCAAGCCGCCGGCCGACATCGGCGTGCGCCGCCAGATCCTGGCCGAGCCCGACGGCGATCTTCCGGCCAAGACCTGGGCCTCTCTGCAGGACGGCACGCCCGTCGTCACTGCCGAGAAGCGCGGACAGGGGCTCTTGGTGCTGTTCCACGTCACCGCCGACACGACCTGGTCGAACCTGCCGCTCTCGGGGCTCTTCGTCGACATGCTGCGCCGGGTCGTCGGCATGGCCGGCTCGGGCGCGAAGCCGGCCACCGGCGACGGCTCCCAGGCCAAGGCGGCCGTGCTCGCACCGCGTCTGACCCTCGACGGCTTCGGCGCGCTCGGCAGCCCGCCGGCCTCCGCCACCGCCGTCTCGGCCGATTACGGTGACCGCGCCACGCACGACCACCCGCCCGGCTTCTACGGGCCGGCCGAGGACGGCATCAGCGTCAACGCGCTCAAGGCCGACGACCGCCTGAAGCCGCTGGACATCTCCGGCATCGCTGGCGCCCGCATCGGCGGCCTCGGCGGGGCCGAGACGCTGGACCTGCGCGCCGTCCTGTTCAGCCTCGCCCTGGCCCTCCTGATCCTCGACACCCTCGCCGGCCTCTGGCTCGGCGGATTTTTGGGACGAGGCCGTGGCGGATCCGGCAACGGCCTCATCGGCCGCCTGCGCAGCCGTCCGGCGCTGATCGCGTTTTTTGCCGTCGGCCTCTTCGCGCTCTCGCCGAGCGCCAGTCCAGCCCGCGCAGAGGGCGGGCCGTCCGTCCGCGCCGGCAACACCGAATCCGCCCTCATCACCCGCCTCGCCTACGTGACGACCGGCGACGAAGCCGTCGATACGGCAAGCCGCAGCGGGCTGTCGGGCCTGACCCAGGTGCTCGCCGCGCGCACGGCGCTGGAGCCCGGCGAGCCGGCCGCGATCGATCCGGCCAAGGACGAGCTGGCCTTCTACCCGCTGATCTACTGGCCGATCGTCGCCGGCCGGCCGCAGCCGAGCGAGGCCGCCATCCGCAAGATCGACGCCTTCATGCGCAACGGCGGCACTGTGATCTTCGACACCCGCGACGCCCAGGTCGCCCGCCCCGGCGGTCCGCCCACCCCTGAGGGCCTGTACCTGCGAAAGATGCTGGCGACGCTGGAAGTGCCCGAGTTGGAGCCGATCCCGAGCGACCACGTGCTCACGAAGGCCTTCTACCTCGTGGACACCTTCCCAGGCCGCTACACCACCGGCCAGACCTGGGTCGAAGCCCTGCCCCCGGCCCCGACGGACGGCGCCGAGCGCCGGCCGGCACGCGCCGGCGATGGCGTCACGCCGATCATCATCACCGGCAACGACCTCGCCGCGGCCTGGGCCTTCAGCAAGGACGGCGCCCCCCTCTACCCGATGTCCGGCGGCGACCAGCGCCAGCGCGAGATGGCGTTTCGCGGCGGCGTCAACATCGTGATCTACACGCTGACGGGCAACTACAAGGCCGATCAGGTGCACGTGCCGGCGCTGCTGGAGCGGCTGGGCCAGTGAGTTTTTTGATGCTCTGCCGCGACGGGCTCTCCTCCCCCTTGTGGGGAGGAGTTGGAGGTGGGGGTGGTGCCACCGGCCTTCGCAACACCAAGCGGCACCACCCCCACCCCTTACCCCTCCCCACAAGGGGGAGGGGAACACGCCAGTTCACCACTGAAGGCCCCGCCGCATGCTGAGCCTCAGCTTCACGCCGCTGATCCCGTGGCCGGTGCTCGCCGGGTTCGGCATCGTCGTCGCGGTCTTCGCCGTGCTGGCCATCGTCGCGCGCGGGCGGACCGCGCTGCTGCGCGCCGTGGCTCTCGCCCTGGTACTGGCCGCCCTCGCCAACCCGTCCCTCGTCCGCGAAGACCGCGAGCCGGTGAAGGACGTGGCCGCGATCATCGTCGACCGCTCGGGCTCGCAGACCCTCGGCGACCGGCCGCAGATGACCGATCAGGTGAAGGCCGAGCTGGAGCGCCGTTTCGGCGGTCTCGCCAACATCGAGCCACGCTTCATCGACGTGCAGGACGCCAAGGACGGCGACGACGGCACCAAGCTGTTCACCGCCCTCTCGCAGTCGCTCGCCGACGTGCCGCCGGAGCGGCTGGCCGGCGTCGTCATGCTCACCGACGGCGTCGTACACGACATCCCGGCCTCCCTCGAAGCGCTCGGCATCAAAGCGCCGCTGCACGTCCTGGTCACCGGCCACCCCGACGAGCGCGACCGCCAGATCAAGATGCTGGAAGCCCCCCGCTTCGGCATCGTCGGCAAGGACCTGACCATCCGCGCCGAGGTGCAGGAGCGCGGCGGCACCGGCAGCGCCACCGTCACGGTGCGCCGCGACGGCGAGGAACTCGGCCGCAAGACCTTTCCCACCGGCCAGCCGTTCTCACTCACCACCAAGATCGAGCATGGCGGCCCGAACGTCGTCGAGATCGAGGTCGAGCCGCTGCCGGGCGAGCTGACCACGGTCAACAACCGCGCCGTCCTCCCCATCGAGGGCATCCGCGAAAAGCTGCGCGTGCTGCTCGTCTCCGGCGAGCCGCACCAGGGGGAGCGCACCTGGCGCAACCTCCTGAAGTCCGACGCCAACGTTGACCTCGTGCACTTCACCATCCTGCGCCCGCCGGAGAAGCAGGACGGCACGCCGATCTCCGAACTCTCGCTGATCGCCTTTCCGACCCGCGAGCTGTTCGTTCAGAAGATCAAGGACTTCGACCTGATCATCTTCGACCGCTACGCCAACCAGAGCGTGCTGCCGTCGGCCTATTTCGACAACATCGTCCGCTACGTCCGCGAGGGCGGTGCGCTGCTGGTGGCGGCAGGGCCGGAATTCGCCTCGCCGATGAGCCTCGCCCGCACGCGGCTCTCCTCGGTGCTGCCGGGCGAGCCGAACGGCAAGGTGGTCGAGCAGGCGTTCAAGGCGGCGATCACCGATGTCGGCACGCGCCATCCGGTGACGCGGGCGCTACCGGGCTCCGAGTCGAAGCCGCCGGCCTGGGGCGACTGGCTGCGCATCGTCTCCGCGCAGTCCCGGCCCGGCGTGCAGCCGATCCTGTCCGGCGCGAGCAACCTGCCGCTCCTGAACCTCTCGCGGGAGGAGAAGGGCCGCGTCGCCCTGATGCTCTCGGACCAGTCCTGGCTCTGGGCGCGCGGCTACCAGCAGGGCGGCCCCTATCTCGACCTGCTGCGCCGCCTCGCCCACTGGCTGATGAAGGAGCCGGGCCTCGAGGAGGAGGCCCTGCGCGCCCAGACCACCGGCCGGGGCCGCGAGGTCCGGGTCGAGCGCCAGACCATGAAGGAGACGGCCGAACCCGTCACCGTCACCGGCCCAACCGGCAACGCCCGCACTCTCGACCTGACTCAAGCGGAGCCGGGCCTGTTCACCGCGGCCTTCGAGGCCGAGCAGCTCGGCCTGCACACGCTGCGCTCTGGCAATCTCGTGGCCTTCGTCAGCGTTGGCCCGGCCAACCCGCGCGAACTCGCCGACGTCTTCAGCGACACCGAGCGCCTGAAGGCCGTGGCGGAATCCAGCGGTGGCACCATTCGCCGCCTCGCCGATGCCAACGGCGCGACCACCGTGCCGCGGCTCCAGGCCGTACGCGGTGGCCGCTTAGGGGGCGCCGATTGGATCGGCTTCCGGCCGAGCGACAGCGCCAATATTCTGGGGGTCGAGGTCTATCCGCTGGCGCTCGGGTTGTGGGCGCTCGCCGCGCTGGCCCTGGCGGTGCTGGCGATGTGGCTCGTCGAGGGACGGCGTGGCCGGGCGGCTTGACGCCCTGCCAGATCGCCACAGAGCATGACCGATTCAAAACCCGCAAAAGAAGCCCGTCGGTTCGACGCCGAACGGCTGAACAACCTCGTCCAGACGGCCGCGATCATCGCGGCCGGCGCCTGGGGCGTCTACACCTTCATCTACGAGGCCCGGATCAAGCCGGGCCTCGAACCGCCGGCCGTCTCGGTCACGGCGACCCTGGTGATGGCGGGCGAACGGGACGATCACGTCGCCATCCGCTCGACGGTGATGCGCAAGAACGTCGGTCAGGCGGGGGTACGGGTGCTCGGCCTCACCTACAACGTGATCGGCGTGCGTGCCCGGTTCGGGGAGGATTCGAAGCCGGCCGGCACCACCGGCCGCGGCAACCGGGTCACGGACACGACCGGATACAGGCTCGACGAGCCGGGGACGGTGCTGCTGCGCCAGGGCACGCTGTTTGCCGGCGCGACGGACCACGATTCCAGCCCGTCCGATCTCGCGCCGGGCGAGGCGGTCTCGCGGGACCTCATCGTCTACGTGGACCGGCGGCAGAGCGATCTCGTGCGCTTCGAGGTGAGCCTCGTCTACGAAAAGGCCGACGACCCAGCCGTGAAGCTGCGCTTCGACGAGGCCGCACACGGCCGGCTGGCGCTCGTGCCGCAGGTCGATTGTCATGCAGATCCTGAGCCCTGCCAGCCGCTCAAGACGACGGATTTCGGCGTCGAGTTTTCGCTGTGGTGAGACGACGTCCGGTTGATCGCTGCCAATCCCCCATCGTCATTGCGAGCTTAGCGAAGCAACGACGGCAGCGCTTGAGCCGCACGAGAGCCGAACTCAGCAGCCAACCCTGTGACACTGCCTCGCAAGCTCGGTAGCTGCGGGGCGGCATCGAACGCTATCTGATGACGACCTGTCAGTCGCCGCCTGTCGGCTCGTGGATCGGGCAGCCGTTGAAGCGCTCCCGAAACTTCGCGGAATGGCGATAGGGGGCGTTGCGGGCGCGGTTGATGTTGCCCAACGGCCGGTGGGCGGCGAGCCCCGTCCACACGCCGAAGCGCATGCGCTCGTTCACGGCGTCGACCTGGGCGGCGTCCCAGCTGTCCTGCGGGCGGGCGGTGATGGTGGCGACCCGCTGGAACGGCGCCTCCTCCTCGTTCCACTCCACCGTCGGATCCTCGAGCGGCTGGCGGTCGAGGTCGCGACAGAGCTGGACCCGGAACTCCCAGACGCCCTCGATCCCGCGCATCTCGGCTTGCACCGTTTCGCGGATCGCGTCGGGCCGGCCCGACGCATCGATCTCGGTGCCGGTGAGGGCGGTCAGAGCGGGCGCGACCGGCGCGACGGAGAATTTTGCGATGTAGTCGCCGTAGCGGAACGGCGTGACGCTGTAATAGGTCTCGCCGAGGGGATCGACGTTCGGCGCGCCGCCGAGCGCACCGAGCGTCGGGCTCTCGATGCCCACCGCCGTCAGCGCCTTGTTGACGCCGCGCAGGACGGTGGAGGCCGCGACCTTCACCCCCTCGATCCGGTCCGTCGTCTTCGCCAGGAGCTTGAGGCTGCCCAAGAACTTTTCCGCGTTCGGCGCCTGAAACACTTTGCCGTTGACCATGACGAAGTCCTGCGTCGTACCCTCGGCCTCGGGCAGGCGCTCGCCGTCAACGTCCAGCACCTTCAGCGCGAGGCCGCGCGGGAGGGAGACGGCGTCGGGCAGGATGTCGCCCGCATTGGTCGACATCCGCATGAAGACCGTGTGGGTGCCGGGCTTCGCGAAGAGACCCTGCGCCAGCTCCGGCGGCAGGTTCGCGTCGATCGTCAGCGTGCCTTCGAGAATGCCGTGCGACTTGGCGTGGACCGAGCGGATCGCGTGGCCGTCATTCTCCGCCGTGGTCTGGAGGATCGTGTCGAAGGTCTCGCAGAGCCCTTCGATCGTCTGCGCCTCGTCGGGCTTCACGTCCTCGACGTCCGGCCTGTAGCGGACGGGTGTGCTGGTCATGCCGTGTCTCTCCTGGAATTCTTCCAGAGAACCGTGGCTGTAGACCGGTGTTCCCGGGATCGTCCGCTCGGTACGCCGACGACCCGTCACGACTGTGTGAGGCCGTTTCCCAGCGGTTGGATCGGACCGTCCGGTTTTTCCCCTCCCCCTTGTGGGGAGGGGCCAGGGGTGGGGGTGGTTCAGGATCGAGCGTTGCGCCTCCTTCTGCACCACCCCCACCTCCTACCTCCTGCCCACAAGGGGGAGGAGGGTGCTGTCATCGACCGCTTCGATCACCTGGAAACCGTATGAGCTGCGCGGCTACGCCTTCCCCGTGAAGAAGCGGGCGATCTCCGCCGCCGCCGCGTCCGGCCGTTCCCGATGCGGAAAGTGTCCCGCCCCCTCGAACGGCGCCAAGTCCAAATCCGCAAAGAACTCGCCGAGGCGGTCGGTCCAGGCGTAGGGAAACAGCGGGTCGCGATCCCCCCAGCGCACGCAGGTCGGGACAGTGATCGGCGGCAGGCTCGGGCTCTCGCCGCGGATCATGGCGAGGCGGCCTTCCTGGGCACTGCGGTACCAGTTGAACCCGCCCTGCAGGTTGCCCGGCAGCATGAAATTGTCGGTGAAGGCCTCGATCACGTCGTCGAAGGCTGACGGATTGCCGCCGGCCCAGTGTTGCAGGAAGTGGCCGATATAGGCCCGGCACCCCTCGCGCGAGGCGCCGACCGTCGTGGCAGCGAAATCCTTGAGGTGGAAGGACTGGTACCAGATCTCGGCCAGCATCTCCGGCTGCGCCAGACGCGAGCCGATGCCGGCATAGGGGCAGTTGAAGAAGAACAAACCGGTGAGCCGTTCCGGCGCGGACCGCCCCAGGGCCTGCCCGACATAAGCGCCGACGTCGTGCCCGACGAGTCCGGCCCGTGCGAGGCCGAGGGCATCGAGCAGCGCGACGATATCCGCCGCATGGACCTCGGCGCCGGCCCGATCGGAGGGGCCGGGATCGGGCTTCTCGCTGGCGCCGAAGCCGCGCAGGTCCGGCGCGATGAGGTCGAACCGGTCGGCGAGGCGCTGCATCACCGGCTCCCAGGTAAGCCAGAATTCCGGCCAGCCGTGCAGCAGGACCAGCGGCTGCCCCTGCCCGGCTCGCGCGACGTGAAGGTCCACGCCGTTCGCCCGCACCGTCTCGTGCCGGATGTCCACCATTCGGGTCCGCTCCTTCCGTTTCGGAAGGTCAAAGCCCGCGGGCAGCGCTCACGTTCCCCGAAACGCCGTCGCTGCCGCCCTCGGCAAGGGCCAGCCACAGGAAGCGCGCCGGATCGACCGGTCCCGGCAGCACGAGGCGGCCCATCGGCACGGGCGAAAATCCGAAGCGCCGGTAATACGGCAGGTCGCCGACGAGGATGACGAGGCCGTGGCTGCCGGCCCGCGCCGCGTCGAGGCCGGCCTGCATGAGGGCGCAGCCGATGCCGCGATTGGCAAAACTCGGATCGACGGTGATCGGACCGAGCGCCAGCAGCGGCCGGCCGCCGGCCTCGGCCGCACTGAACCGCAGCGAGCCGACGAGGTAGGTCCCGACGAGCGCGGTGAAGCAGAGCTCCGGCAGTGCGGCCGCGCCCTCGCGCAGGCGGTAGGCCGTGCGGGCGAAGCGGCCGGGGCCGAAGGCGCGGGCGTGCAGGCGCTCGATCGCTTGCGCATCGTCAGGGTGCTCGCGCCGGATGACGAGAGGTAAAGCCGTCAAGGCGAGGTCTGCCGACTGAGGACGGCTCCGCGCGGCGATCTCGAACCCTGGTGTGCCAATGGCTCAGCCGTCATTGCGAGGCGAAGCCGAAGCAATCCAGGGCCAACGGGCCGACGTAGCGGGTGTCGCCCTGGATTGCTTCGCTGCGCTCGCGATGACGGGGGAGGTTCGGCCATGCCGAGATCAGTGCTCACGCGGCGCGGGCGGAGAAGTCGATGCGCGGATCGATCCAGGTGTAGATCAGGTCCGACAGCAGGTTCACCGCCAGCCCCATCAGCGAGAAGATGTAGAGGGTCGCGAACACGATCGGGTAGTCGCGCCCGATGATCGCGGTGAAGGACAGGAGCCCGAGGCCGTCCAGCGAGAACATCGTTTCGATGAGCAGCGAGCCGGTGAAGAACGCCGTGATGAAGGCGCCCGGAAAGCCGGAGATCACGATCAGCATCGCGTTGCGGAAGACGTGGCCGTAGAGCACCCGCGTCTCGGTGAGGCCCTTCATCCGCGCCGTCATCACGTATTGCTTGCGGATCTCGTCGAGGAACGAGTTCTTCGTCAGCAGCGTCGAGGTGGCGAAGGCGCCGAGCACCAGGGCGGAGAGCGGCAGCACGAGGTGCCAGGCGTAGTCGGCGACCTTGCCGACGAGGCTGAGCTGGTCGAAGTTTTCCGACGTGAGCCCCCGGATCGGAAAGATCTGGAAGAACGAGCCGCCGGCGAAAACGATGATCAGCAGCAGGCCGAACAGGAAGCTCGGGATCGCATAGCCGATGATGACGACGCTCGACGTCCAGATGTCGAAGCTCGACCCGTCCTTCACCGCCTTGCGGATACCGAGGGGGATGGAGATCGCATAGGAGATCAGCGTCATCCAGAGCCCCAGCGAGATCGAGACCGGCAGCTTCTCCTTAATCAGTTGCAGCACCGACACATCGCGAAAGTAGCTCTTTCCGAAATCGAAGCGGACGTAGTCCCAGAGCATTTTCGCGAAGCGCTCGGGGGCCGGCTTGTCGAAGCCGTACTGCACCTCGAGCTTCTTGATGAAGGCCGGGTCGAGCCCCTGCGCGCCGCGGTATTTCGAGTTCGATTCGCCGCTGCCGCCGCGCGTCACGCCGCCGCCCATGTCGCCCTGGCCGCCGGTGATGCGGGAGAGCGAGCCCTCCTGCTGGCCCTGCATCTGCGCGAGCACCCGCTCCACCGGGCCGCCGGGGGCGAACTGGATGATCGCGAAGGTGATCAGCATGATCCCGAAGATCGTCGGGATCATCAGGGCGATGCGACGGGCGATATAGGCGAGCATGCGGTTCGCGTCCTCAGTTCCGACCGATCCGCTTGGCCTTGTCGGCGTCGAACCACCACAGGCCCGGGGTGCCGAGGGCGTATTTCGGTGGCGTGTCCGGATGCCCGAACACGTCCCAGACCGCGAGCTTGTAGTTCGGGGAGTACCACATCGGGATCCAGTAGCGACCGGCGCGCAGCACGCGGTCGAGGGCGCGGCAGGCGATGGTCAGCTCCGCCCGCGAGGCGGCGCCCGCGATCCGGTCGAGCAGCGCGTCGATCGCCGGCTCGCCGATTCCGGCGAGGTTGTTGGAGCCGGGGATGCCGGCCGAGCGCGCACCGAAGGCCTCGCGGATCTCGGGGCCGGGCGTCGGGTCGGCCCCCATGGCGCGGGAGGCGACATCGAAATCGAAGTCGCGGATCCGCGCTTGGTACTGCGAGGCGTCGACGATGCGCTGGCTCGCCTTGATGCCGATCAGTCCGAGATTCTTGATGAAGGGCTGGGTGATCGGCTCCCAAAGGGAATCGTTGTCCAGGAACTCGAATTCCAGCGGCTTGCCGCCGGGCAGGCGGATCGTTCCGCCCTCACGGGTGCAGCCGGCCTCCTTCAGCAGCGCGACGGCGCGCGCCAGCAACGTCCGGTCCTGCCCCGTCCCGTCGGCCGTGGGCAGGGTGAACGGCTCGCCGAAGACGTCCTTCACGAAAGACGCCGGCAGTTTCTCGCGCAACGGTTCGAGGAGCGCCAGTTCCTCGGCCGAGGGCGGCCCGCTCGCCATCTGGTCGGTTTTTTCGAAATACGAACTCGTGCGGGTATAGGCGCCGAACATCGCCGAGCGATTGGTCCAGGGGAAATCGAAGCAGAGCCCGATGGCCTCGCGGATACGCGGATCGCGAAACGCCTCGCGGCGGGTGTTGAAATACCAGGCCTGGATGTTGGGCGGCGACAGGTCGGGCAGGGTGTCGCGCTTCACGCGGCCCTCGCGCACGGCCGGGAAGTCGTAGCCGTTCGCCCAGATCCGCGAGGTGTATTCCTGCCGGTAGGTGAAGGCGCCGCCCTTGAAGGCCTCGAACGCCACCTGCCGGTCGCGAAAGTACTCGTAGCGGATCCGGTCGAAATTGTTCTGGCCGAGCGTCACCGGCAGGTCCGCCGCCCAGTAGTTGGGGACGCGCTCGTGCTCGATGAAGCGGCCGATCTCCATGCGCCCGACCCGGTAGGGGCCGGAGCCGAGCGGCGCCGTCAGCGTCGGCTCCTCGAAGTCGCGCGTGTTAAAGTAGGCGGCGGAGAAGATCGGCAGTTGCGCCACCACCAGCGGCAGGTCGCGGCTGCGGCCGGCCGCGAAGCGCACCACCAGCGTCTCGTCGTTCTCGGCCGAGGCCTCCACCATGTCGCGGATCACCTGCGAGATGGTCGGGTGGCCCTTCTCCTTCAGGATCGACAGCGAGAACGCGGCGTCCTTCGCCGTCAGCCGGGTGCCGTCGTGAAAATGCGCCTGCGGGCGCAGGAAGAAGCGGTAGGTCAGGCCGTCCGGGCTGATCTCGACGGCGCGCGCGACGAGCCCGTAGAGCGCGTCCGGCTCATCGAGGGCCCGCACCATCAGGGTGTCGAAGGCGAGGTTCATCCCCGCCGCGCCGTTGCCGCGGAAGACATAGGCGTTGAGGGTGTCGAAGGTGTCGAAAGCCTGGTTGCCGAAGGTCTGGACGATCTGCGCCGAGAAGCTGCCGCCGCGCGGAGCCTCGGGGTTCACGTAGTCGAAGCTGCGAAAATCGGCGGCGTATTTCAGGTCGCCGAAGCTGGAGAGGCCGTGGCTTACCCGTACCTCGGCGGCGTGGGAGCCCTTCGGAAGCACACCGAAAGCGGCGAGCGCACCTACGCCTACAAGCAGATCGCGCCGGGCCAGCCTGACTCCCCTCCCCCTTGTGGGGCGGGGTAGGGGTGGGGATGGAGCCGAAAGAGGTGCTGCGGTGCCTTCTGCACCACCCCCACCTCCAACTCCTCCCCACAAGGGGGAGGAGAGCCCGTCGAGACGCCGGCTCAACGCGGCGCCCCGGTCTTCGCGGCGAGTTTGTCGTCGTACCACCACGTCGCGGGGAAGCCCGATCCGCCGTATTTCGGCAGCACGGCCGGCCGCGAGAAGCGGTTCCAGTGGATCGTCCGCGTCACCGGCGAGGACCATTGCGGCAGCACGTAGTTGTGGGCGAGCAATACTCGGTCGAGGGCGTGGGTCGCGGCGATCTGGCTCTCGCGATCGGTCGAATAGATCAGCTTCTCGATCAGCGCGTCGACGGCTGGATCCTTGATGCCGGCGATGTTGCGCGTGCCCGGCTTGTCGGCGGCGGCCGAGCCCCAGAACTCGCGCTGCTCGTTGCCCGGCGAGAGCGATTCCGGCCAGTTCGAGGTCGTGATGTCGAACTCGTAGCCGCGCATCCGGTTCTGGTACTGCGCCTGGTCGATCACCCGGATCGAGCTCTGGATGCCGATGAGCTTCAACTGCGCGGCAAACGGCAGGATCACCCGCTCGAACACGTTCTGGAATTCCAGGAACTCCACGGTCAGCGGCTCAGCCGTAGCCTTGTTCACCATCTGGCCGCCCTTGAGCTCGTAGCCGGCCTCGCGCAGCAGTTTTACGGCTTCGCGGAGATTGGCGCGCACGGCCTCGGGCGTGTCGTTGACCGGGTTCCTGTAGCGCTCGGTGAAGACGCTGGCCGGGACCTTGTCCTTCAGCCCCTCCAGCAGCGCCTTCTCGGCGCCCTCCGGCAGGCCTTGCGAGGAGGCCAGCTCGGAGCCGTAGAAGTAGGAATCGATGCGGCCGTAGAGTCCGTAGAACAGCTGCCGGTTCATCTCCTCGAAGTTCATGGCGAGGTTGAAGGCCCGGCGCACGCGCTCGTCCTTGAACTTGTCCCGGCGCAGGTTGAACACGAAGGCCTGCATGATGCCGGTGCCGCGGCCCGGAAATTCCTCCTTGATCAGGCGGCCTTCCTTCACGGCGGGGAAGTCGTCGTAGGAGGTCGCCCAGTTGCGGGCGACGTTCTCGGTGCGGAAGTCGTAGAGATCGCCCTTCAGGGCCTCCAGCAGCACCGAGCCATCGCGAAAATACTCGAAGCGCACCGTCTGGAAGTTGTTGCGCCCGAGATTCACGGGCAGGTCCTTGCCCCAGTAATCGTCGACGCGCTCGTAGACCGCGCTGCGGCCGGCATCGATCTTGGCGAGGCGATAGGGGCCGGAGCCGAGGGGGATCTCGAGTGTGGTCTGGGTCGCATCGCGCGGCTTGCCGCTGGCGTCCTTGCCGGTCCACCAGTGCTTCGGCAGCACCTGCATCTGGCCGAGCACCTGCGGTAACTCGCGGTTGCCGGCCTCGTCGAAACGGAAGGTGACCTCGCGCTCGGCGGTCTGCTCGGCCTTCGAGACGCTCTGGTAATAGGCCGCGTAGAACGGGCTGTTGGCCTTCAGGGTCTCGAACGACCAGATCACGTCCGCGACGGTGAGCGGCTGGCCGTCGTGCCACCTGGCCTGCGGGCGCAGCCGGTAGGTGACGGACTTGCCGTCCTCGGCGATGCGCACGCCCTCGGCGATCTGGCCGTAGGAGGAGAACGGCTCGTCGGCCGAATCCTCCATCAAGGTCTCGTAGATCTGCGTGATCCCGCCCTCGAGGTCGCCCTTGAGGCCGTTGACGATGAAATTGAGGTTGTCGAAGCCGCCCTGCGCGCCGAGCCGCACGAGGCCGCCCTTGGGCGCGACCGGGTCGGCATATTCGAAATGCTTGAAGTCCGGCGGATATTTCGGGTCGCCGAGCAGCGTCAGCGCATGGCGCCAGGTGCCGGGGGCTTCCTGGGCCGACGAAACCGCCCCCCCTTCGGCGGCCGAGGCCGCGCTCCTCCCGATCGTGGTGGCGAGGATGCCGGCCAGGAAGGGGCGGCGTCCGATCACGGTAGATGAGCTCACGTCTGTGCGGTCTCCCGAACGGGTCCGATCGATCGGAGGCCGTTCTAGGCCGGTGCGTCGGCGAAGGCCAATCGGGCGCTTGCGCGCAGCCCGACCGGGAAAGAGGCCGCGGACTGTGAGGCAGCCGGTCGGCCGTCAGGTCGCGGCGCCGACGGTGTCGGCCATGTGGGCGTCGCGAACCCCGAGCGGCTGAGGGTCGCCGACGGTGGTGTCGTTCGCCGTCTGATGCTCCATTTCGGCATTCACCTGGGCACCCATCAGCACGATGATCGTCGAGATCCAGATCCAGGTCATGAAGCCGATTGCGGCGCCGAGAGATCCATAGGTCTGGTTGTACTTGCCGAAGTTCGAAACGTACCAGGAAAACAGCAGCGAGCCGGCGAGCCACAGGAAGGCGGCGAGCATGCTGCCCGGCGTCACCCAGCGCCAGCGCGGCGCATCGCGGCTCGGGCCGTAGCGGTAGAGCAGCGCCAGCGCGCCGATCACCACGAGAAACAGCGCGGGCCAGCGCAGCAGAGCCAGCCACCACGCGCTCTCGCTCAAGCCGACGAATTTGAAGACGATCGGAAGCACCACGATCGCTCCGAATGCCGCCACGACGAACAGCAATGCGCCCGCGGTGAAGCTCAGCGAGACGAGGTTGAGGACGAAGACGTTTCGCCGCTCGCGTTCGTTGTAGACGAGGTTGAGCGCGTCGAAGACGTGCTTCATGCCGCCGTTGGCACTCCACACTGAGAGCACGATGCCGAGCGCCAGGGAGAAGCCGAGGGTGGCGTCGCCCTTCTCGTTGAGCCGCTTGACCTGCTCGCCGACGATCTCGAGGGCGCCAGCGGGCAGCACGCCCTGGAGCGCGGCGAGGTTGTCGTTGATGGTCGAGGCTTCGGCGACGAGCCCGTAGATCGAGACGAGGGCGGCGACCGCCGGAAAGATGGCGAGCAGCGCAAAGAACGTGACGCCGGCCGAGACCAGCATGATGCGGTTCTCGGCCACGTCACGATAGGTGCGCAGGAGGATGTCCTTCCAACCCTTTGCCGGAATCTCCGTCGGGCCATCCGCTGCTCGGCCGCGCTCACCCTGTGTCGCGGCGACCCGGCGCGCATCGCCTCCCGTATGTGACGGCGGCAACTGGCGGGGTGCCTCGTCGATCGAAGGTTTCGCCCCCTCTCGGGACCGGCCGCGCCTCGGTAATGAGACGACGCCGATGAGCGCGACCCCCAGCGCCAGCGTCCAGATCGCGGAACCGCCTTGCGCGGACGGATCGCGGGTCGTGTGATGTGCTCGCGCCATGACGGACCCTCGGATCGCCCTCGACTCCGGACAACCGCCGTCGCGCATGAGATATCCGCCGCGACGCGGCGAATTCGCCGGCATCGGCGATGGCGGCACCGGCCTGATGGCGGCGGAGGTGCGGCGGCAACGAAAAAGGCCGGCCCTGTCGGGGCCGGCCTTTCGGACTCTGCGAGGATGCCTATTGCGGCTTCGGCTCGCCGCCGTTGTCGTCGGTCTTCGTGTCACCCTCGGGCTTCGCCTCGGCCGGCTCTTTGGCGGGCGTGGCCTCCTCGGGCTTCTTGTCCACGGCGGGAGGTGTCTCGGCAGGCTTCGCGTCCTCGGCCTTCTTTTCCGGCTCGGCGGGCTTAGCCTCCTCGGCAGGCTTGGACTCTGCGGGTTTGGACTCCGCAGGTTTCGTCTCCGCAGGCTTGGCGTCTTCAGCCTTCTTTTCGCCCTCGGCGGCCTTGCCGTCAGGCTTCGCTTCGCCCTCGGCCTTCTTCTCCGGCTCGGCAGGCTTGGCGTCGGGCTTCGCCTCACCCTCGGCCTTCTTGTCGCCTTCGGGCTTGGCCTCGTCCTTCTTGCCTTCGTCTTTCTTGGGCTCGTCCTTCTTCTCCGCGGCCGGCAGCGGCTTCGGAGTCTCGGCGAGCGTGCGCAGATAGGCGATGACGTTGGCGCGCTCGGGTGCCGCAGAGATGCCCTGGTAGGACATCTTGGTGCCCTTCACGTACTCGCTCGGCTTGGTCAGAAACCCGTCGAGTTCCTCGTAGCCCCACTCGCCGCCCTTGGCCTTCATGGCCTCGGAATAGCCGAAGCCCTCGTGCGAGCCCTTCTTGCGCCCGACGACCTCCCAGAGGTCCGGGCCGACCTTGTTCGGGCCGCCCTTCTCGAAGCTGTGGCAGGCCTGGCAGGCCTTGGTGCCGGCCTTGCCCTTCTCGGCGTCGGCGCTGGCGAGCAGCACCGCGATGCCCTCCTTCGGAGCGGCCGCCTCGCCGCCCCCGGCCGGCGCGGCGCCGCCGTGCTCACCACCCTCGGAGCCGCCGGGCAGGGCATAGCCCGCCTTTCCGGCCGGTTTCGGCGTGTAGATCAGTTCCGCGAGAAAGCCCGTCCCAAACGCGAACAGCAGGGTCCCGAGCACGGCGCCCGCGACCTTGTTCAACTCGAAAGAGTTCATTCTCGACGGCTCCGGCGTGCTGTGTCCTGGACCTGGTCTCGATCGGCCCCGACGCAAGCGTCGCCGGACTTTGGAGGGTTTCGAAGGTGCTTAGCCGCTCGGCCCCGTTTCGTGCAATGGCCGCGCGCGTCGTGCGGGGTCGCATCACGCCTTTTTGGGGTCTCCCGGGTGGCAACGGTCACGGTTACAGGTTTCGGGACCGGCCGGCACGGTTCCATGACAATGGCCGCTGCCCCTGTTAAGCACCGGCCCGAAGCGAGCCGTCTCGCGCGCCTATCCCCGAAAAAATGTCCGATCCCCTCGTCCTGATTCCCGCCCGCCTCGCCGCGACGCGCCTGCCGAACAAGCCGCTGGCCGAGATCGCCGGCGAGCCGATGATCGTGCATGTCTGGCGCCGGGCCGTGGAGGCCGGCATCGGCCCCGTGGTGGTCGCCACCGACACGGCCGAGATCGTGACGCTGATCGAGGCGCAGGGCGGCCTCGCCGTGATGACCCGCGTCGATCATGCCAGCGGCTCGGACCGGCTCGCCGAGGCCCTGGAGACCATCGACCCGAACGGCCAGCACGACGTCGTCGTCAACGTGCAGGGCGACCTGCCGACGATCGACCCCGCCGTGATCGGCGCCGTATTGCCGCCCCTCGCCGACCCCTCCGTCGACATCGCCACGCTCTGTGCGGTGATCACGCAGGCCGACGAGGCGGAGAACCCGAACGTGGTGAAGCTCGTCGGCCACCATGTCGGCCCTGGCCGCCTGCGGGCGCTCTACTTCAGCCGGTCGCGCGCGCCGTGGGGCGACGGCCCGCTCTTCCACCATATCGGCCTCTACGCCTATCGCCGGAAGGCGCTGACCCGCTTCGTCGCCCTGCCGCAGGGCGAGCTCGAACAGCGCGAGAAGCTGGAACAGCTCCGTGCGCTGGAGGCCGGCATGCGCATCGACGCGATGATCGTCGACGACCTGCCGCTCGGCGTCGACACCCAGGCCGATCTCGACCGCGCCCGTGCGCTGATGGCGCGCCGGCGGCTCAACTGATCCCCGACGGCCGCGAACCATGACCTCTTCTGCGATCGGCCGTCGGCAAGCGCGAATGCGCGTCGCCGCTGATGCGGCGGACGTCCGCGACCGTCTTCGGTCGTGGACAACACAAGAAGGTCCGAAACAATGACCGAGAACACCATCGCCTATCAGGGCGAGCCCGGCGCCAACTCGCACATCATCTGCGCCCAGGCCTATCCGCACTGGTCCTCCCTGCCCTGCCCCACCTTCGAGGACGCCTTCGCGGCGGTGACCGAGGGCCGGGCGGCGCTGGCGATGATCCCGATCGAGAACTCGATCGCCGGCCGCGTCGCCGACATCCACCACCTGATCCCGACCTCGCCGCTGCACATCGTCGCCGAGCATTTTTTGCCGATCCATTTTCAGCTGATGGCGCTGCCGGGCGCGCGGATCGACGGGCTCACCAGCGTGCACAGCCACATCCATGCGCTGGGCCAGTGCCGCCGCATCATCCGGCGCCTCGGCCTCAAGGCCGTGGTGGCGGGCGATACGGCCGGCGCGGCGCGCGAGGTGATCGAGGCGGGCGATCCGACCCGCGCGGCGCTCGCCCCGGCGCTGGCGGCGCAGGTCTACGGGCTCGACATCCTCGAAGAGGACGTCGAGGACGAGGCCCACAACACGACGCGCTTCGTGGTCTTTTCGCCCGAGCCCGGGCCGGGCGTGCCGCCTGGGACGGAGAGCGTGACGAGCTTCGTCTTCCGGGTCCGCAACATCCCGGCCGCGCTCTACAAGGCGCTCGGCGGTTTCGCCACGAACGGCGTCAACATGACCAAGCTCGAAAGCTACATGGTCGAGGGCCGCTTCACCGCGACGCAGTTCTACGCGGAGGTCGACGGCCACCCGAACGATCCGGCGCTGCTGCGCGCCTTCGACGAACTGCGTTACTTCTCGCGCGAACTGCGGATCGTCGGGACGTATCCGGCGCACCCGTTCCGCGAGACGACGCGGGCGGCGGCGGAGTAGGGGCCGATCGAACCTTCGCCGACCAGCCTCTCTCGCCGGTACGATCGCGGCACCTTTCCCGGACGCCTGCAGCGAAGCGAAAGGTGATCCGGGATCCAGTACGAAAACCGGCCGCGAAGCGGCTCTCGATCTCTGCCGTTGGTGGAAACATACGGACGCTTCGCGAAAGGGTCCCAGATCGCATTCCGCTGACGCTCCATGCGTCCGGGAAAGGGGCTGGAGCTTACGGCCAACGTCGCGCTGCGTTCGCGATCAGTCGGCGATCACGTTCGGAAACCGCCCGGCCAGGCCGCGCCGCGTCGCCTCAGCCCAGCTGCGCGAGCGCTCGGCGCGCGGCGTGTCGAGGGGAACCTCGGCGACGAGGGTCGCAGGGCGTCCCGAGAGCAGCAGCAGCCGGTCGGCGATCTCGATGGCCTCGTCGACGTTGTGGGTCACCATCAGCACGCTGGTGCCGAAGCGCGCCACCGCCGCGACGACGAGGCCGCGCAGGCCCGCCGCGGCGGCATCGTCCAGCGAGACGAAGGGCTCGTCGAGGACGAGGATGCGCGGCTCCTGCGCCAGGGCGCGGGCGAGCGAGACGCGCCGCTGCATCCCGAGCGAGAGCGCGCCCGGATAGCGCGAGCGCCACGGCTCCAGCCCGAGCGCCTCGAACAGCGCGTCGAGATTCTTGTCACGGTGCGGGCGTGGAAGCGCCAGGCGGACGTTCTGCTCGACGCTGCGCCAGGGCAGCAGCCTCGGGTCCTGGAACACCATGGCGATGCCGGCCTCGGCGGGATCCGGCAGGACGGTGCCCTCGTACTCCGCGTCGAGGCCGAGCAGGATGCGCAGCGTCGTGGTCTTGCCGGCGCCCGAGGGGCCGATCAGACAGGTGATTTCGCCTGGACCGACCTCAAAGGCGAGGTCGCGGACGGCCTCGACCGGCTCAGTGCCGGCCCGGCGATAGACCTTTCGCGCAATCGCGACGCGCAGCAGCGGCGCGACCGCCGGCCGGTCCAGGATCGCGTCGGCGCCAGCGGCGGACTTAACGCCAGCGGCGGACATGAGCATCGATCGGCTGGAGGATCAGGGTGTCGATCGCGAGCATCACGGTCATGAAGACGAGGCTGTAGCCGATCACCGCGGTGACGTCGAAGAGCTGGAAATAGTAGTTGATGGCGAAGCCGACGCCGTTCGGCCGGCCGATCAGCTCGACCACGAGCACGATCTTCCAGGCGAGGGAGATGCCCGAGCGCGCCGCCGCGATCACGAAGGGCTGGAGCTGCGGGATCAGCACGTTGCCGATCCAGGTGCGCCGGTCGAAGCGATAGCTCGCCGCCATCTCCTCCAGCCCCGGATCGAGCCCGCGGGCGCCCTCGCGCATGATCACCGCGACGTTCGGCAGCTTGTTCAGCGCCACCGCGACGATCGCCGCCGTCTCGGTGAGCCCGAGCCAGACATAGGCGAGCACCGTGATGACCAGGGCGGGGGTGTTGAGGATCACCAGCAGCGGCGTGTCGAGGATCTGATCGGCCCATTTGGACCGTCCGAGCACGATGCCGAGCAGGCAACCGAGACTCATCGCGATGACGAAGGAGATCGCCACGCGCATCAGGGTGATACCGACGTTGAAAAAGAGGTCGCCCTTCTGAGCCTCCCGCCCGATGAAGGCAGCGACGGCGGCGGGCGAGGGCAGCGTGCGCACGTCGGCATAGACCGACACGGCCTGCCACAGCACCAGCAGCACGACGAGCGAGGCGAGACGCGCGAGGAGAGCCATACGCGTGTCAGCGACTCCGGAGGCCACAATGGGGTCTCATGGCCTCAACCATTGCCGGCCGCATCGAGATAGAGGTTCGGCGGCAGGGTCTTGGCCTCGCCGACGAGCTGTTCGCCGCCGGTGCGCACCAGGGTCGCGAAGATGTGTTCGCCGTCGACCCGCTCAGCCTCGATCGTGCGGCGCGGGATGCCGGCCAGGAACTGGCGCTTGAGGGCCTCAAACGTGGCGTCGTCCTCGGCCGCCATCAGCGGCCGCACGGCATTCCAGGCCTCGGGCTCGCCGGCCAGGATCTCCTTGGCGGCGCGGGAGGCGCGGGCGAAGCCCTGCACGGCGTCGGGGTGCTGCGCGACGGTCTCGCCCTCGAACAGGTAGCCGATCAGCGCGACCGCACCCTTGGCCCCGAAGGCCCGCATCACGTCGTCGGCGCTAATCAGCCGCTTGAAGCCCTTGGCCTCCAGCCGCGCGCAGTATTGCCAGTAGAGCAGCGCCGCATCGAGTTCGCCGGTCTCGAGCTTCTGCGCCAGCAGCGGCGGGGCGCCGAAGGCGAGCTTGGCGGTGTTCTCGAGGTCGATGTCGCCGGTCTCGCGCCCCTGCGCCTTCAGCAGCACCCAACTCTTGTCGAGGGCTCCACCGGCGACGCCCAGCCGCTTGCCGGAAAGGTCCTTGAGGCCCTTGATCGGGCTGTCGGCGGGCACCATCACGGCGCCCTCGGTGGTGGAGTACGGCAAAAACTTCACGCCGCGCCCCTCGCTGCGCAGCCGCGCCGCCCAGATCAGGTCGCCGACGATGGTGTCGAGCTGCTTGCCCTGGAAGGCGATGCGGGCGGCGTCGTTGCCGGCGAGCTTGACTGTCTCCAGGGTGAAGCCGTTCGCCGTATCGAGGCCGCGCGCCTTGATCACCGCCGCCTCCCAGGCCGCGGTGCCGAACGGGAGCACACCGAGCTTGATGGTCTGCGACGCCGCGCGAGCGGGCAGGATCGCCGGCATGGGCCACAGGGCCGCTGTCGCGAGCAGTCCGCGCCGTGACAGCATGGGCGCCATCTCCCTGAACTCTGGGGATCGACACCCGGCACCGCGTGCCGGACGCAATCTCTTGAGTTTCAAATAAGGTTTCGCCACCCCGGCGTCCACCGCCGAGACGGGCTTGCCTCTGCGGCAAATCCCGGAGGACCGGGTGCTTGAACCCTACGGGAAGTCGGCGCAGGCTTTCTCACCAAAAACCTTAACTGGATCACGGGAGAGACGAACATGACCAAGGCAAAAGTCTTCGACGAGGCAGAGGTCGAGGCGCGGCTGAAGAGCGAGCTGCCGACCTGGCGGCTGGAAGACGGCTGGATCCGGCGCACCTACAAGACGGCGGGCTGGAAGGGCACGCTGATGGTCATCAACACCGTCGGCCACCTCGCCGAGGCAGCCTTCCACCATCCCGACCTCACGGCCTCCTATGCCTGGGTCGAGGTCCGGCTGATGAACCACGCCGCCAAGGGCATTACGGAGTCCGACTTCGCCCTCGCCAAGAAGATCGAGGAGGTGGTGATGTGGCAGCCCGGCCTGGACGAAGGCAGCCCGCTCTCCGGCACCCCGGAAGACCCGCGCTTCGCCTACATCAAATACGATAAGTAGCTGGATTTACCCCCCAACCCGTCATTCCGGGGCAGCGCAGCGGAACCCGGAATCCATGATTGGGCGCAGCGGCGAGCGCGCATCTCGGATGGGTTCCGGGTTCTAGCCTACGGCGAACCCAGGAATAACGGCGGTGGGTTTCGAGGCAGGACGAAGGTCCGTCAGCCGCTCAATCCACCGCCGCCACCACGATCGTATCCCCGTCGAGCCGGGCCTGCACCGCCTGTCCCCAGTAGCGCTCGCCGAGATCGTCGGCGGTCTTGTAGAGGCCGTCGATGGCGATGAGTTCGGGCTCGAAGCGCCGGGCCAGGATGCGGGCGTTGGAATCCCCCACCGCCCCGGCGATCGCCCGGCCCCGCAGCGCGCCGTAGACGTGGATCGAGCCGCCCGCGATGATCTCGGAGCCCGAGGCGACCGAGCCGATCACGGTGACGTCGCCCTCGAGATGCTGAACCACCTGCCCAGAGCGCACCGGCGCATCGAGCACCAGCGAGCGCGCCCGTCCCGCCGGCTTGGCGACGGACGTGGCGGGCTCGGCGGCGATCGCCCGCGCCTCGCCCGCTTCCGGCACGGTGACGTCGTCGGCCGCCTTGCCACCGGTCAGCGGCGGCGGGAAGCCCGGCCCGAGCGAGGTCGGGCCGATGCCCTCGATACCGAGGATGGTGATGTTGCGCTGGGCGAGCGCCGCGCAGAGGTCGGCGAGATCCGAACGGTCGAAGCTCAGGCCCGTCACGTCGAGGATGATCGCCCGGACCGTCAGGAAGGCCGGCGCGCGCTGCTTCAACTCGTCCAGTTCCGTGAGCCACTGGGCGATCGGCGGCACGGGAGCCAGCACCATGGCGAGGAACGAGCGGCCGCGGAAGCGGATCGGCGGGCGGGGGGAGGCAGGGCCGGTCAAGGCTGTGTCCGCTGAGCGTCGGGAGGTGGAGGGCGTCCCGTCCTTATAGCAGGTTGCGCGCCGCGCCCGCCGCCGCGCCGCCCCGTCAACACGTTTCCGACGCGCCGTTTTCCCCGTGCGGGGACCGCATGCGCCGCGGTGTCTTGCCGGATGCGACGGCTGTCTCTATTGCAGCGCCACACGATCAAGCCTTCCCCGCCCGACGCCGAGGGCCGCATGATGCGGTCCCCGCCTTGTCGGGCTCGACCCGTTCCGGACGCAATCTCCCGATGAAGCTGCGCAACATCGCCATCATCGCCCACGTCGACCACGGCAAGACCACGCTCGTCGACAAGCTGCTGCAGCAGTCGGGCACCTTCCGCGACAACCAGCGCGTCGAAGAACGAGCGATGGACTCGAACGACCTCGAGAAGGAGCGTGGCATCACGATCCTGGCCAAGGCGACCTCGGTCGTCTGGAAGGACACCCGCATCAACATCGTCGACACCCCCGGCCACGCCGATTTCGGCGGCGAGGTCGAGCGCATCCTGTCGATGGTCGACGGCGTGATCGTGCTGGTGGACGCGGCCGAGGGCCCGATGCCGCAGACCAAGTTCGTGGTCTCGAAGGCGCTGAAGATCGGCCTCAAGCCGATCGTCGCCGTCAACAAGGTCGACCGTCCGGACGCCCGCATCACCGAAGTCGTCAACGAGGTGTTCGACCTGTTCGCGGCGCTCGACGCCACCGACGATCAGCTCGACTTCCCGATCCTCTACGGTTCGGGCCGCAACGGCTGGATGGGCGATTCGCCGGAAGCCTCGCCGGAAGACGGCCTCGCGCCGCTGTTCGAGCTCGTGCTGAAGCACGTGCCGCCGGCCCGCGTCGAAGAGGGTCCGTTCCGGATGCTTGGCACGCTGCTCGAAGCCAACCCCTTCCTCGGCCGCATCATCACCGGGCGCATCGCCTCGGGCACGGTGAAGCCGAACCAGTCGATCAAGGTCATGGACCGCACGGGCAAGCTCGTGGAGACCGGCCGCGTCTCGAAGATCCTGGCGTTCCGCGGCCTCGAGCGCGCGCCGATCGACGTGGGCGAGGCCGGCGACATCGTCTCCATCGCGGGCCTCGTGAAGGGCACCGTGGCCGACACCTTCTGCGATCCGCAGGTCAACGAGCCGATCCAGGCCCAGCCGATCGATCCGCCGACCGTCACCATGTCCTTCATCGTCAACGATTCGCCGCTCGCCGGCACCGAGGGCGACAAGGTCACGAGCCGCATGATCCGCGACCGCCTGTTCAAGGAGGGCGAGGGCAACGTCACGCTCAAGATCGAAGAGGCCGCCGACAAGGACTCGTTCTACGTCTCCGGCCGCGGCGAGCTGCAGCTCTCGATCCTGATCGAGACCATGCGCCGCGAGGGCTTCGAGGTTGCCGTGTCGCGTCCGCGCGTCGTCCTGGAGAAGGACGAGAACGGCGAGATCCTGGAGCCGGTCGAAGAGGTCGTGGTCGACGTCGACGAGGAGTATTCAGGCGTCGTCGTGCAGAAGATGTCCGAGCGCAAGGCCGAGATGATCGAGATGCGGCCGTCCGGCGGCGATCGCCTGCGGCTGGTCTTCCACGCCCCGACCCGCGGCCTCATCGGCTACCAGGGCGAGCTGATGACCGACACCCGCGGCACCGCGATCATGAACCGGCTGTTCAAGGCCTACGAGCCCTTCAAGGGCGAGATCGCCGGCCGCCGCAACGGCGTGCTGATCTCGAACGACAAGGGCGAGGCCGTGGCCTACGCCATGTGGAACCTCGAAGACCGCGGCCCGATGATGATCGAGCCCGGCGCGAAGGTCTACCAGGGCATGATCGTCGGCGAGCACAACCGCGAGAACGACCTCGAGGTGAACGTGCTCAAGGGCAAGAAGCTCACCAACATCCGCACCACCTCGAAGGACGAGGCCGTGCGCCTGACGCCGCCGATCCGGATGACGCTGGAGAAGTCGCTGGCCTGGATCCAGGACGACGAGCTGATGGAAGTCACGCCGAAGTCGATCCGCCTGCGCAAGATCTACCTCGATCCGAACGACCGCAAGCGCTTCGAGCGCAGCAGCAAGGACGTCCTGACCGCCTAATCCCGTCGGGCCACACGGCGGCCCGACGAGAAGGTTCACACCGAAACGGCCCGGGGCGCCACCGCCCCGGGCCGTTTCGCGTTCGGGATTGCCGGCGCGCTTCGCGGGCGAGTAGGGCACGAAGCCGATGCCGGGTCCCCGTGATGCGGGAGTGCTGTCCCGCCTTCACGGGGTTCTTCCTGTACGATCCCAGCCGCCGGCAGATGCGTCCGGCGCTCCGTGCCTTCATCGACTTCTTCGAGAAAGGGTGAGCGGCCGGCTCGGTCCGGCGGCCGTTTTCGGGCCGATGCCCTAAATCGCCCTGCCGACCACCGCCCCGATGCCGGCCGTGACGGCCATGGCCAAGGCGCCCCAAAAGGCGACGCGGACCATCGCCTTGGGGATGTCTGCCCCGCCGGCGCGCGCGCCGAGCGCACCCAGCAGCGCCAGAAGCACCAGGGACGCGGCCGAAACCGCGTAGACGGTGAGCCGGGGCGGCGCGAGCAGGGCCACAAGCAGCGGCAGGATCGCTCCGGCGGCGAAGGTCGCCGCCGAGGTCAGCGCCGCCTGGACCGGACGGGCCGTGGTGAAGGCCGAGATGCCGAGCTCGTCGCGGGCGTGGGCGCCGAGCGCATCCTTGGCCATGAGCTGGTCGGCCACCCGGGCGGCGAGGTCCGCATCGAGGCCGCGGTCGACGTAGATCTGCGCCAGTTCGAGCCGCTCGGCGGCCGGGTCCTGCTCCAGTTCGCGCCGCTCGCGGGCGAGGTCCGCCCGCTCGGTATCGGCCTGCGAGCTGACCGAGACGTACTCGCCCGCGGCCATCGACATCGCCCCGGCCACGAGGCCCGCGCTTCCGGCGACCAGGATCTCCGTGGGCGCGGCTGCCGAGGCGGCGACGCCGACGATGAGGCTCGCCGTCGACACCAGCCCATCATTGGCGCCGAGCACGGCGGCGCGCAGCCAGCCGATGCGGTCGACGAGATGATGCTCCGGATGCGTCGATCTCACGGGCGGTCGATCCTCATGGCCGGTCCCGCCGGCCATTGCCGGGGGAGCCGCCGCATCTGCAGGATAGGACCGGGTTCGGCCCGGCGTGAACGGATCCGGCGACATGGCCATCCGCCACCTTGCACCTTGACAGTAACGCGCACGGCCCGAGATCACCTTCGCCCGCCACGCGCACGGAAGCCCCATGACCGATCCCAACCGCCGCGCCCTCCTCGCCGGCACCGCGGGCGCGCTGATCGGCGGAGGCCTGATGGCAGGCCCGAGCGCCGCGCAGAATCTCGTCGAGGGTCCCGACAACTGGGCGACCATGAACCGGGTCGAGCGCGACGCCGCCTACAACAACTCCGCCGCCGTGCCCGAGGGCGCCGGCATGATCGACCGCTGGAACGCGGACTCCGTGGAGCTGCGGCGGCAGCACAAGGACACTGTCGACCTCCCCTACGGCCGGAAGGAGCGCAACCGCTGGGACCTGTTCCCGGCCAAGAACCCCGGGGCGCCTTGCCTCGTGTTCATCCATGGCGGCTACTGGCAGTCGCGCTCCCGCGAAAGCTTTGCCTGCCTCACCGACGGCGTGCGCGAGGCGGGGATGGCGGCGGCGCTGCCGGGCTACACGCTGGCGCCGGAGGCGAGCCTCACCGAGATCCTGGCGGAACTCATCGCGGCGCTCGACTGGCTCGGCCGCGAGGGGCCGAAGCACGGCATCGCGGGGCCGGTGATCGTGTCGGGCTGGTCGGCGGGCGGGCATCTCGCGGCGCGGCTGCTGTCGCATCCGAGCGTGCGGGCCGGGCTCGCCATCTCCGGCATTTTCGAGTTGGCGCCCCTGCGCGACACCTATCTCAACGACAAGCTCAAGCTCACCGACGAGGAGGTGGCGACGCTGTCGCCGCTGCGGCTACCGGCGGTGGAGAAGCCGCTGACGCTTGCCTACGGCACGTCGGAGCTGTCGCCGCTGGTCGAAAATTCCCGCGTGCTGCATGCCTTCCGCGCGGCGCAGCACGCCCCCGGCGCCCTGATCCCGGTGCCGAAGGCGAACCACTTTTCGGTGCTCGACGCGTTGAGGCCGCGTGACGGCGTGCTGGCGCGGGCGGCGATCGATCTCGCCTACGGGCTGTGAGCGCCGGTCAGCGGCGCAGCATGCGCAGGGCTGCGTCGTTCAGGTAGGCCATGCCGAACAGGGCGAGGCCGAGGGTGAGGGGGGCGGAGCTGAAGACGGCCATCGGGGACTTCCTTGTCGCTTGGGGAAGGGCCTGAGGTTCAGGCGCGAGTATCGGGGCAGAGGACCTTGCCCGCAAGGGCGAGGCCGATGGTGAGGGCGGCGATCGCGATCATCGACATTCGGCAGCTTTCACATCGGGGACGGGGCGGCCGGGTGCCGAGGCACGCCGGCCGGAGCGCGGGGCTCAGTCGTCGTCCTTGTCGGCGGGCTTCTCCTTGGTGATGGCGCCCGTCTTCGCGTCGGCGTGGAATTCGATCAGCTTGCCGTCCTTCGTGGCCTTGCCCTCCCAGTGGCCGTCGTCGGCCTCGACTTCGCGGATGTCGGCATAGCCGGCCTGGCTCAGCGCCTTGACCACCTGGTCCATCGGCATCCAGTCCTTGCCGGGCTGGTCGGCGAGCGCCGGGGCGGCGGCACCGAGGGTGAGGCCGAGGACGAGGAGCAGTGCGGTGGGGGTCTTGGTGAAGGTCTTCATGGGGTCGATCCTGGGTTCGTTGCGGATGCCCCCTTTTCGCAGCGCCCCACCCCGCGGCCCTGACGCGCCCTGTCAGCGTTCTGTCAGCCGGCGTCTCGTAGTGTCGCGCGCATGTCCCGCCTCCCCGCCCTCGCCCTCCTGCTCGCCGCCCTTGCAGGCGGCGTATCCCTGTCCGTGCAGGCGAAGGACGACCAGGAGCAGGCGCGCCAGGCGGTGGAACGCGGCGAGATCCGGCCCCTCGACGAAATCCTCGCCGCCGCGCGAAAGGCCGTACCGGGGGACGTCGTCGCCCTGGAACTCAAGCGGAAGCATGGAAGCTGGCTCTACGAGATCAAGATCCTGGCCGCCGAGGGAAAGCGCCGCGAGGTCAAGGTCGACGCGAAGTCGCTCGCGATCCTGGGTCAGGAAGATGACGACGACGATGATTGAGTCCGACGGCCTCTGGTTGCGAAACTTTCAACGATCGGCCGTCAGCAAGCGCGACCGCGCGTCGCCACGATCGCACGTCTTCAGACTGCGAAAACTTGCCTTCATGCGGCGGACGGTCATCAAGGCCCCGGCCTCGATGACCACCCAAGAAGAGCATCTTCGATGCGTATTCTGATCGTCGAGGACGAGCCGCGCATCGCCGAGGACGTGCGGCAGGGCCTGGAGCGGGCCGGCTACGTCGCCGACGTGGTGGGCGACGGCGAGGCGGCGTGGTTCCAGGCGGAGGTCGAGAGCTATGACGCCATGGTGCTCGATCTCGGCCTGCCCCGCCTCGACGGCCTCAGCGTGCTGAAGAAGCTGCGCGCGACGGACAAGCCCCTGCCCGTGCTGATCCTCACCGCCCGCGACGGCTGGCGCGAGCGCGTCGAGGGCATCGACGCGGGCGCCGACGACTACCTCGTCAAGCCGTTCCGGATGGAGGAGCTGGTGGCGCGGCTGCGCGCCATCCTGCGCCGCAGCGCCGGCCACGCCTCGCCCGTGCTCAAGGCCGGCCCGGTCGAGCTCGACACCCGCACCCGCGAGGTCGGCGTCGAAGGCCGGCCGATGAGCCTGACGGCGCTCGAATACCGGCTGCTCGCCTTCCTGCTGCACCGGCAGGGACAGGTGGTGCCCCCGGGTGAACTCCTGGACCACCTCTACGATTCCGGCACGGAGCGCGAGGCCAACGCCATCGAGGCGCTGCTGACCCGCCTGCGGCGCAAGCTCGGCGTGCCCTTGATCGAGACCCGCCGCGGCCACGGCTACATCATCCCGGCCGATTCCGAGGCGTCGTGAAGCTCCGCTCCCTACGGCTGCGGCTGAGCCTCGCCGCGGCGGGGCTGATCGCCCTGGCGCTCGCCCTCGCGGGTGCCGGGCTCGTCCTGATCTTCGACCGGGTGCTCGACGCGCGCACGGCCGAGGACCTCGACCGCACGGCGAAATTTCTGGCGGGGCAGGTCTCGCGCGCGCCGGACGGCCGCCTGCAGCTCGGGGCCGAGCCGGCCGACCCGCGCTTGGCCACGCCCTATGGCGGCCTCTACTGGCAGATCGCGCCCGACGGACCGGACCGGGCGGCGGATCTGCACTCGCGCTCGCTCTGGGACAAGAGCCTCCCCTCCCCTCCAACCGATCGGCACACCGTCGACCTCGACGGGCCGGAAGGCGCGCGCCTGATCGCCGTCGGCCGCCGCATCACCATCGGCCGCGAGCCGGCGCCGACGCCGCTGACGATCACCGTGGCCATGGACCGGCGCGACCTCGCCGCGAGCCGCACCACCTTCCTCGGCCTGATCGTGCCGGCGCTGGTCGGGCTCGGCCTCGTCCTGGCGCTGGCCATGTCTGTCTTCGTACAGCGGGCGCTGCGGCCGTTCCGGGCGCTGCGCACGGATCTGCGCGCCATCCACGACGGCGCCCGCACCACGCTGCCGGGGGACTTTCCGGACGAGGTCCAGCCGCTGGTCGACGACCTCAACCGGCTGATCGGCGTGCAGGAGCGCGCCCTCCAGCGCGCTCGGACCCAGGCCGGCGACATGGCGCACGGCCTCAAGACGCCGCTGGCAGTGCTGACGGCCCTCGCCCGGCACAGCGCCGACGACCGGCCGGAGCTCTCGGCCGAGATCGAGGGACAGGCCCTCGCCATGGGCCGGCAGGTCGAGCGGGCGCTGGTGCGTGCACGCGTCGCCGCCGCGGGCAATCTCCGCCGCCGCGCCTGCCCGGTCGCCCCGGTGGTCGCGCGCCTCGTCGCGACTTTGCGCCGGCTGCCGGACGCGGATTCGCTGTCGTGGGAGGTGAATGTCCCCGCCGCGCTGAGCTATCCCGGCGACGAGGGCGACCTCACCGAGCTGCTCGGCAATCTGTTGGACAACGCCCGCAAATGGGCCCACCGCCGCGTCGTCGTCACCGGCGCGTCGGACGGCTCGGACAGCCGCCTCGTCATCGCGGATGACGGTCCCGGCATGAGCGCGGCGGCCATCGCCCGCATTGCCCGCGGCCGCCGCTGGGACGAGACCAAGCCCGGCACCGGCTTCGGCCTTGCGATTTCTTCGGACATCGCCGAAGAGACCGGGGGGCAGGTCGCGTTGGGAGCGTCGGAGCTCGGCGGCTTGCAGGTCGCGCTGGAATGGCACACGGCCTGACGTGGCCGTAGGCGGACCGCCGAACGCGGCTCTATTCGACAGGGGGCTGCGCGGGCACCGGTTTGCGTCTTTGCACGATCGGCTTGGGCGTCGGCTTCGCTTTTCGATCCGCCGTCTCGGCGACGCCGTCGGACGCCAGCTTGATCGGAGCCGCCAGAGCGGGACGGTGCTTGGCCCGCTCGTCATGTGCGGCAGGCGCCGGCTTGAGCCTGGCATCGGACGGCCGCAGGGGCGGCCGCGGTGCGCGCACCATCGCGTGAGGCGCGAATGCCGGCTCCGGGGCCGCAGACGCGGCGACGGGCGGCACGGCATCCGGTTCCGGAACCTGGGGAACGGGGAGCGCCGCCACGCCTTGCGCCTCCGGCGCGACAGGCAGGCTTTGGGGTCGCGCCGGCTCCGGTGGAGCCGGAGGCGCCGGCACGATCGCCTGGCGGTCACGCTGCCCGTCGACAGCGGTCGCGGGGTTCGGATCCGCCGTCGCGCTGCGTTGACTGCAATTGCTGACGACGGCTTCGCGGGTCTCGTTCCCGATCGTCGCGCCGACGATGCAGGTCGCCGGATGGTAGACGAGTTCGAACTGAAACGATCTCGCTTCGTCGGAGGTGGTCTCGAACCGGCCGTCCAGGACGACGCGCTGGCGAGACTCGCTGGTCGTGCCGAGCACGAAAAGACGACCACCCGTGATCGTGGCGATCACGATCTCATCCGCGGCGACGGCCGCGGCGATCGAACCACCGTACCCAGCCAGGGATGCGGCGACCATCACCGCCCAAGCTGCGATCCCCCCGCGTCTCGAGCGGCCACACCAAATGAAGCGCACGGATCGAAGTCTCCTTCGATTTGATTGACGCCCGCTGGGTGCAAAATTCGCGCCCAGGCCGCCTGCCGGACACTATATTCGGCCAGACGCCGCCACTCAATCGTCCATCTTCAGTGCGGCGATGAATGCCTCCTGCGGGATCTCGACGCGGCCGAACTGGCGCATCTTCTTCTTGCCCTCCTTCTGCTTGTCCAGAAGCTTCCGCTTGCGGGAGATGTCGCCGCCGTAGCACTTGGCGGTGACGTCCTTGGAGAGGGCCTTGATGGTCTCGCGAGCGATGATCTTGCCGCCGAGCGCCGCCTGGACCGGAATCTGGAACAGGTGGCGGGGAATCAGGTCCTTCAGCTTCTCGCACATGGCGCGGCCGCGATGCTCGGCGCGCGAGCGGTGGACCAGCATCGAGAGGGCGTCGACCGGCTCGGCGTTGACGAGGATCGACATCTTCACGAGGTCGCCCTCGCGGTAGTCGGAGATGTGGTAGTCGAAGCTGGCATAGCCTTTCGAGATCGATTTCAGGCGGTCGTAGAAATCGAACACAACCTCGTTGAGCGGCAGGTCGTAGACGACCATGGCACGCTTGCCGACGTAGTTGAGGTCGACCTGGCTGCCGCGCCGGTCCTGGCAGAGCTTCAGCACGCCGCCGAGATATTCGTCGGGCGTCAGGATCGAGGCGCGGATCCAGGGCTCGTTGATCGCGGTGATCTTCATCACGTCCGGCATGTCGGCCGGGTTGTGCAGCTCCTTGGTCGAGCCGTCGGTCATCGCGAGACGGTAGACCACGCTCGGCGCCGTCGAGATCAGGTCGAGGTTGAACTCGCGCTCGAGCCGCTCCTGGATGATCTCGAGGTGGAGCAGGCCGAGGAAGCCGCAACGGAAGCCGAAGCCGAGGGCCGCGCTGGTCTCCATCTCGTAGGAGAAGCTGGCATCGTTCAGGCGCAGCTTGCTCATGGCGCTGCGCAGGGTCTCGAACTCGGCGGCGTCGACGGGGAAGAGCCCGCAGAACACCACCGACTGGACCTCTTTGAAGCCCGGCAGCATGTCCTTGCACTGCCGCTTGTCTTCCGTGAGCGTGTCGCCGACGCGGGTGTCGGCGACCTCCTTGATCGAGCCGGTGAAGAAGCCGACTTCGCCGGGGCCGAGCTCGGCGATGTCGGTCATCTTCGGGCGAAACACGCCGATCTTGTCGACGCCGTGCACGGCGTCGGCCCGCATCATGCGGATGTTCATGCCCTTCTTAAGCACGCCGTCGACGATGCGCACCAGCACGACGACGCCGAGATAGACGTCGTACCAGCTGTCGACGAGGAGGGCCTTGAGGGGCGCGTCGCGGTCGCCCTTCGGCGGCGGCAGCCGGGTGACGATCGCCTCCAGCACCGCCTCGATGTTGAGGCCGCTCTTGGCCGAAATCGCCACGGCGTCCGAAGCGTCGAGCCCGATCACCTCCTCGATCTGCTGCTTGATGCGGTCGGGCTCGGCCGCCGGCAGGTCGATCTTGTTGAGGACCGGCACGATCTCGTGGTTGGCGTCCAGCGCCTGGTAGACGTTGGCCAGCGTCTGCGCCTCGACGCCCTGGGAGGCGTCGACCACCAGAAGGGAGCCCTCGCAGGCGGCCAGACTGCGAGACACCTCGTAGGCGAAGTCGACGTGGCCGGGCGTGTCCATGAGGTTGAGGACGTAATCCTTGCCGTCCTCCGCGCGGTATTCGAGGCGCACGGTCTGCGCCTTGATCGTGATGCCGCGCTCCTTCTCGATATCCATCGAGTCGAGCATCTGCTCGCTCATGTCGCGGAGCGCGACCGTGCCGGTGGTCTGGATCAACCGGTCGGCGAGCGTCGACTTGCCGTGGTCGATATGCGCGACGATGGAGAAGTTGCGGATGTTGTCGATGGGTGCGGTGGTCATCATGGTCCCCGGCGCGAGGCGGCCCGTCCGAGGGGCTGGCGGCGCACGGCAGGTCTGAAGAGGGAAGCGTCCGAGCCGCGGGAGATAGCAGCGGCAGGCCTCAGCGCCAAGGCGGCACGCGAACGCGCCGCCCAGAGCCCATGGGCCTTAGAGCAGCGCGACCTGGGGCCGGGCCGCGCCGCGATCGTTGAAAGCGAGTTCGTCGAAGACGCGCCGGGCGAGTTCGCGGGCGACGCGGGCGCGTTTCAGGGCGGCCTCTTCGGCCGGGCCCGGCTCGGCCGCCGCGAGGCGATCGTGCGACGAGGCGAGGTCGAGGAAGCCGAGCCGGCGTGCGGCTACGGCGATCGTGTCGGCATCGGTCCTGGCGGAACCGGGGATCGACGGGTCGGCGTCGTGGGCCGCCTCGACCAGCACGATGAAGCCGCGCAGCGCGCTCTGTGCCGCCTCGGCCCCGAGGCTCGCGATCAGGCCGTCATAGGCGGCGCGGTCGAAGATCGTCGGCGCCTCGCCGCCGCCGCGACGGGTCTCGAGCACCAGCGAGGAGGCGAGTTGCGCCTCCACCGCCGCGCAGAGGCCCTTCCGGTCCAGCGGCTTGGCGATGTAGCCGTTCATGCCGGCCTCGTGGAACCCCTTGACCTGATCGGGCAGGACGCTGGCGGTCATGGCCAGGATCGGCACCCGCCGGGACGGATGCTGCAGGGCGCGGATGCGGCGCGTGGCCGTCAGGCCGTCCATGCGGGGCATCTGTATGTCCATCAGCACGAGGTCGTAGCCGTGCTGCTGCACCGCGGCCACGGCGTCCGCGCCGTCGTTCGCCGTGTCGACGACGTGGCCGGCCCGCTCCAGGAGCTTGCAGGCGACCTCGCGGTTGATCGGATGATCCTCGACCAGGAGCAGGCGGGCGGGACGGCCGAACACCAGGCCGGCGCCCTCGGGGCGCACCTCGGGAGCCTCGGCCTCGGGCAGCGGCACCGTGAAGCGATAGGTCGACGGCTCGCCGCCGCCGGCCACCTGATCGAGCCGGCCGCCCATCAGCCCGATCAGGCGTTGCGCGATGGTCAGTCCGAGCCCGACCGCATCCGTCGCCACCGCACGTCCGCCGCTCGACGCGATGGTGAAGCCGATCCGGTCCTTCACGCCGTGCCGGCGCTGGACGGAGATGGTGACGAGACCGCCGCGATGGCTCCGGAGCAGCGCGTTGAGGAGGTTGAGCAGGATCTGGCGCAGCCGGCGCTCGTCCCCGAGCACGTGAAGCGGAAGGTCGGGCGTGATCGTCGCGCCGACGGCGACACCCCGTCGGGCCGCGACCGGGCGCAGGAACACCGCCACGTCCTCGATGGCGCTGGCGAGTCCGAAGGGTTGAGGATCGAGGCGCAGGTCGCCGGCTTCCATCCTGGCGAAATCGATGATGTCCTCCACCGCCGTCACCATCGTCGCCGCCGCGTCGTCGACCAGTGCGATGTAGCGGCTCTGCTCCGCGCTCAACGGAGCGGTGTCGGCGAGAAGCTCCGAGAAGCCCCGGATGGTGGAGAGCGGCGTGCGGATCTCGTGGCTCATCACCGCGAGGAATTCGGATTTCGCGCGGTTGGCGTTCTCCGCCTTGGCCTGGGCGAGCTCGGCCATGTCGCGCGCCATGCGCAACTCGTCGGCATGACCCTGGCGCTCGGTGACGTCCCGCAGCACCGAGACGACGTCGGGCTCGTCGGGACCGGCCGAGGCGATCCGGCTGCTGACGCTCTCGACCCAGATCCAGCGTCCGTCGGCGTGCAGCGCGCGAAACAGGCAGGTCACGCTCGACTGGCCGGAACCGAGCGCGGCATCCACGGCCGCGACGGCCGCGACGTCCTCGGGATGGATCTTGTCGGCGATCGCGAAACCCGCGATCGCATCGTCGTCTTGACCGAACATCCGGGCGCAGGACGGGGAGACGTAGCTGAGGTCGTAGCTGCCCTGCCGACGCATGGTGATGACGTCGCTGACGTTGTCGGCCAGCACCCGGGACTGTGCGCGGCTCGCCTCCAGAGCGCGGCCGCCCTGCTCGACGCGAGCCTCCAGATCGGCCTGCGCCGCGTCCAGCGTCGCTCGTTGCTCCGCGAGCGCGCGGGAGGCCGCCGCGAGGGCCTGTCCGACGACGTCGACTTCCCGCAGCCGGCTCGGCTCCAGGCGGACGGGCCTTTCCTGCCCGACCGCCTCGGCGGCCGCCGCGAGCGCACGCAACGCTGCCTTGGTCCGGCGCATCAGCGGCAGGGCGACCAGACCGCCGAGGGCCGCGAGCAGGCATCCGATCGCGGCGAGAAGCGCCAACGATCGGCGAAAGGGTGCCTCGAGCGCCGCCGTCTCCACGTCGGTCACGACGGTCCAGCCGGAGCGTTGCGAGCGATGCGCGTAGGTCGCATCGCGCGTCCGCTCGGTCTCGCCCGAGACCTCCCCGGCATCGGCCTCGCCGGCCTGCGCCTCGCTCGCGAAGACCCCGTTCGCAGCGGCGATCACAGGCGCGTAAGTCGCCGCGATGATGCCGCCTCCGGCATCGAGGATCGTCGCCGAATAGGGTTGAGCGATTCCCTCCTGCTCGATCAGCGTTTCGAAATGCTCGACCCGCACGACCACCGAGACGAGCTTCGTCACGATGCCGTCGCGGATCACGGGTGCGTGCACCCCGATGATCCGGCGGCCGGTAATGCCGCTGATCATGAGACCGGACACGACCGGCTGCCGCGAAGCCGTGACGGCCGCGACGATTGCCGGGCGCGGAACGGTCGGCATCGCCCGGCCGGGCTCGGCGCGCGTATTCACCCGGTGGCGGCCATCGAGCTCGGACAGTGTCACCGTGACGTGGCTGACGTCGACGACGGCCCGCGCCTGGGCCGCGAAGGCCGCGTCGTCGCCGGCATCGATCGCGGGCGAGGTCGCGAGCGTGCGGGCGGTGGCCGTCATCTCGGCGAGTTCGCGGTCGACGCGTTCGCGCAGGTGGTCGCCGGTGAGCTGGCCGATCGCGGTGAGGCGCGAGCGCTCGCTCTGCACGTAGCAGGCCGCCGCGACGACCGTGAGAATCACCAGCGGCACGGCCAGCGCCAACGCGAACAGGGCGAGCGAATCGACGAGGGAACGCGTCCGAGCGGCACCGATCATCCCGAAAGTCCGCTGCTCCACGCGTTCCGATACGGTCGAGAACTAGACCATCAATGGTTGCCAGACGGTTGACCGGACCGGCGTCGCGCGGATTTTCCTCACCGCCGTCAGGAACTTGCCGCCGGCTCCGATACGCTCTCGCCACCGGCCCGTGCCGCATGGGCCATCGTGACGAGGCTCTTGCGCAGGCCGCCCATGTCGGAGACCGGGCTCGGATAGAGCACCCGCGCCGTGCGGTCGCCGGCCAGGAGGTCCATGCCCTCGGGGTCGAGACCGCTCAGGCGCCAGCCGCCGCCCTCGCCTCCGGCCCCCTTGGCATAGAGTTCCAGCGCGTCGGCATGGTCGACATTCATGTGCTCGACGGCACCGCGTTCGCCCGCGACGATCGCCTCAGCCTGCGACAGGTCGAGCAAGAGGTCCGACGGCGTCAGGGTCGCGGCCTTGGCGAAGCCGCCGTTGAGATGGCCGGCGATCGGCTCCAGGGCGAAGAAGCCGAAATCGGGGAAGTCGGCATACAGCTTCGCCTTCGGATGACGACTGATGAAGCGCTCGCGCACCCGCGGCTCCTCGGTCCGGGTCGCGCGCCCGGTGACGGTGATGCGCGGATGGGCGAGCGGATCGCCCTTGCCGCCGGCCGAGAACAGCAGCGAGGCGCGCGGATCGGCCATCAGGTTGCGCGTATGCGCCGAGAGCCGCGACAGCAGCATCAGCGGTGTGCCGTCGACGTCGGTGGCGATGGTGACGAGGGAGGCGAACGGGATGCCATCCGCCGGATCGAGGGTGGCGAGCGCTCCCGATCGGATGGTGCGCAGCAGATGCCGGCCGAGGCCGATCGCGTCGAAGCCTGCCTCGGCGGCGGGCAGCGGCCGGGCTTGCGGCCGCGGCTGAGAAGCGCCAGTCGGCTCAGCGACTTGGTTCGACGACCCGTTCTCCGACATCGATGTCCCTCCTGCCCGGCGCGGCGCCGGATTGGGACGGGAGCATAGCGCGGATGAGCGGTGCGGCACGAGGACGGGTCGCCGCGGACACGGACCGATACGGCCAAGCTATGACGGACGCTCGCTTTTTCCCGACGATGGTCGTAAAGGACCTGACTCTGTTACGCGATCCGGACCTGCCCCCGAAGCGGGCCGTCATCGCGTCATGGCCAGCCTGTTCAACAGGACCGGCGCCGGGGCGGCTCTCTTTTACGATCGACCGCCGACGCGCCGACTAGTCAGGGAAAGCGCATGCCGACCATCGCCCTCGTCGACGACGACCGGAACATCCTGACTTCGGTCTCGATCGCCCTCGAGACCGAAGGCTACCGCATCCAGACCTACACCGACGGCGCCTCGGCGCTGGACGGTCTGAAGCATTCCCCGCCCGACCTCGCGATCTTCGACATCAAGATGCCGCGCATGGATGGGATGGAGCTTCTCAGGCGCCTGCGGCAGAAATCCGACCTTCCGGTGATCTTCCTCACCTCGAAGGACGAAGAGATCGACGAGCTGTTCGGCCTCAAGATGGGCGCCGACGACTTCATCCATAAGCCGTTCTCGCAGCGCCTCCTGGTCGAGCGAGTGAAGGCGGTGCTGCGCCGCTTCGCCCCGAAGGACCCGGCCAACGCCGCCAAGAATGAGGCTGACGCCGCCGCCCGGTCGCTCGAGCGTGGCCTGCTGATGATGGATCCCGAGCGTCACACCTGCACCTGGAAGGGCGAGCCGGTCACGCTCACCGTCACCGAGTTCCTGATCCTGCAGTCGCTCGCCCAGCGTCCCGGCGTCGTGAAGAGCCGCAACGCCCTGATGGATGCGGCCTACGACGACCAAGTCTATGTCGACGACCGCACCATCGACAGCCACATCAAGCGGCTGCGCAAGAAGTTCAAGGTGACCGATACCAACTTCGAGATGATCGAGACGCTCTACGGCGTGGGCTACCGCTTCAAGGAATCGTGAGAGCACAGTCGAAGTCGGACCGCCTCAGCGCGATGCTCGCACCCTTCTTTCGCAACCCAGCGTCCCCCGAAGCCCGGGCCGGCCTATCGGCCAAGCTTGCGGCCCTGTTCCGGCAGCCGCCGCTGAACTGGCTGAGCGACCTCTGGAACGGCATCGGCCAGCGCGCCTCGTCGAGCCTGACGCGGCGCATCGTCGTGCTGAACCTCGTCGGGCTGATCGTTCTGCTGTTCGGCTTCCTCTACCTGAACCAGTTCCGGCAGGGGCTGATCCAGGCGCGGGTGCAGAGCCTGCTCGTGCAGGGCGAGATCATCGCCGGCGCCATCGCCGCACAGGCCTCCGTCGGTAGCGACGCGATCCAGGTCGACCCCGACCGCCTGCTGCAACTGCAGGCCGGCGAGGGCAAGGACGACGACGATCCCTCGACGCTCAGCTTTTCGTTGAACCCGGAAAAGGTCGCGCCGCTGCTGCGGCGCCTGGTGACGCCGACCGGGCATCGCGCAAGGGTCTACGACCAGGAAGGCGGCCTGCTCTTCGACACCCGCTCCCTGTCAACACGCGGCGACGGAGCACGGCCCGAGCCGCTGCCGCGCCGCAAGCGCAACTTCCTCGAACAGGCCTGGGATTTCGTCCAGATCCGCGTTCTCGGCCTGATGCTCGGCGACCGCACGGGCGCCGACGAGGTTGGCCCGCAGAACGGCAAGAGCCTCAAGGAGGTCGAGGCGGCCCTGTCGGGCTCGCGCGGCACCATCGTGCGCCGCAATGCCTCCGGCGAGACCGTGGTCTCGGTGGCCGTGCCGATCCAGCGCACCGGCGGCGTGCGCGGCGCCCTGATGGTCTCGACCCAGGGCGACGACATCGACCGAGTCATCGCCTCCGAGCGCTTCGGCCTGCTTCAGGTGTTCCTCGTCGCCGCCGCGGTGATGCTGGTGCTCTCGATCCTGCTCGCCGGCGCCATCGCCGGCCCGGTGCGCCGCCTCGCGGATGCTGCCGAGAAAGTGCGCATGGGCATCAAGTCGCGCCAGGAGATCCCGGACTTCACCAGCCGTACCGACGAGATCGGCCATCTCTCCGGAACGCTCCGCGAGATGACCCAGGCGCTGTACCGCCGCATCGACGCCATCGAGAGTTTTGCCGCCGACGTCAGCCACGAGCTGAAGAACCCGCTGACTTCGCTGCGCAGCGCCGTCGAGACGCTGCCGCTCGCCAGAACCGAGGAATCGCGCGGTCGCCTTCTCGAGATCATCCAGCACGACGTGAAGCGCCTGGACCGGCTGATCAGCGACATTTCCGATGCCTCGCGCCTCGACGCCGAGCTCGGCCGCGCCGAGGCGCGCCGCGTCGACCTGAAAAAGCTTCTGACCACCGTGGTCTCCGTGGCGAACGAGCGACGCCGCTCCAATGCGGCGGTCATCAAGTTCGATCTGGAATCACCACCGGGCGAGCTCGAGGATCCGTTCCGCATCATCGGGCACGACAGCCGGCTTGGTCAGGTCGTGAACAATCTCCTCGACAACGCCCGCTCGTTCTCGCCGCCGGGCGCGAAGGTGCGGCTGGCGCTGCGGCGCTCGGCCAAGGAGATCGAGTTCATCGTCGAGGACGAGGGGCCGGGCATTCCCGAGCACGCGTTGGAGCGCATCTTCGAGCGCTTCTACACCGACCGCCCCGAACAGGGCTTCGGCCAGAATTCCGGCCTCGGGCTCTCGATCTCGCGCCAGATCATCCAGGCCCATCGCGGCAGCATCCGCGCCGAGAACCGGCCGGGCCCCGCAGACGAGGACGGCGAGCCGACGATCCGGGGCGCGCGCTTCATCGTACGCCTGCCGCCCGCCACGCGCGCCGACCTGTTCGGCACCGACGAGAAGGCGGCGTGAGCGCGGCAGGTGGCGACACCGGCTGCCACGCGACCTGCCTCCTCCTCGGCGAGCATGGAATCCTGATCCGCGGACCCGCCGGGTCCGGCAAGTCCACGCTCTGCCTCGAATTGCTGGACCATGCCGACACGACCGGCAGCCATGGCCGCCTCGTCGGCGACGACCGGGTCCTCCTGTCCCTGCGCCACGGCCGGATCGTCGCCCGCGGACATCCGGAGGTTGCAGCGCTCATCGAGATCCGGGGGCTCGGCATCCGGCGGCTCGTGAACGTCGCGCAGGCGGCCGTGATTCGCCTCGTCGTCGATCTCGTCGCGGAGGCCCCGCGCCTGCCCCCCGGACGGCCCGATCCGACACTGATTCTCGGCGTCGCACTGCCGCGACTCGTTCTTGAACCCCGTCAACCTCGCGCATACGTGATTCGACAGGCGCTCGCCGCAGTGCGGCAAGACGGGATCGTGTCTTCGCGGACGCACTCGGCCGCTCTGTTGGCGGCAGAACACTGCGACGTGTAGCGTCGGCATCGCCGCCATGTCATGTTGATGGCGTGAGAATGAGCAAATCGTCGCGAATGTCTTGCGCTATACCTTGCGCTGCACAACCTGACGGCTCCGCTCTGACGGTGTCGGAAAGCGCTTCCATGATTGGTATGGTGCTTGTCACCCACGGCCTGCTCGCGACCGAGTTCAAGGCCGCACTCGAGCATGTGGTCGGTCCTCAGCAGCAGATCGAGACGATCACGATCGGGCCCGAGGACGACATGGAGCTCCGTCGCCGCGACATCATGTCGGCGGTCGGCCGGGTGAACACCGGATCGGGCGTCGTCGTGCTCACCGACATGTTCGGCGGCACGCCCTCCAACCTCGCCTTGTCGTGTATGAACGGCGGCCAGGTCGAGGTGGTCGCCGGAATCAACCTGCCGATGCTGATCAAGCTTGCCAGCGTCCGCGACGAGGAGAGCCTCGGCGACGCCGTGCTCCACGCCCAGGAAGCGGGCCGGAAGTACATCAACGTCGCCTCGCGCGTGCTGGCCGGCAAATAATCGCGACAGGCGCAGGCTGCGGCCGACCCGGCTTTGTCGATTGCAGACTCGGTCCCGTCGGTCGCCGTTCAGCTTGACCGCCCTATCTGCCGTGGCGCCGTCCCGTTCGCACGAGGCCGGCTCAGCCGATGCCGGTCAGCGGCACGACCGTATGCCAGAGCCGTATTCGATCCGATTGCGTCGGCTCGGCGTCTCTAAGACTTTTTTTTGCCGCGCTTTCTTTCGACCGACCGGTATCCACTTGGTCGGAAAGCGCTCTAGGGACGACGCCGCGCCGATGAGCGAGAGTTTCGAGACAGACGACGCCGCGCCGGAGGTCCCCGAGGGCGGGCTGCTGCGCACGCTGCCGATCATCAACCGGCGCGGCCTTCATGCCCGTGCCTCGGCGAAATTCGTGCAGACGGTCGAACGCTTCTCGGCGCTCGTCACCGTGACGCGGGCCGGCGAGACGGTCGGCGGCCGCTCGATCATGGGCCTGCTGACGCTCGGCGCAGCCCAGGGCACGGCGATCTTCGTCACGGCGGTCGGCGACGATGCCGGGGCGGCGCTCGATGCGATCGAGGAGCTGCTCGCCAACCGCTTCGGCGAAGACGAGTAGTTTTTTATCGGCGATGTCCAGGCTTCCGCGATCGAAACCGGGAGATTGCGGTAGCTTGCCCGTGGGCGATGCGGTGCCTCAGCACTAGGTTGGTCGGCATGGTCTCGCTTGCCGGCGCGGCCTCCACCCGGAACGCCACGCAGTCGGGAGCCTCCATGCCGAAGCAGGACCGCCATCAGCCACGGCCGCCGGAACTGCTCTCGCCCTGGAAGACCGAGACCCGCGTACGACTGCAGCGCGAGGCCCGCGCCTTCGCCCGCGACGTGGTCATGCCGATCGCCGACGAGCTCGACCCGCAGAAGGCGGAGATGCCGCGCTCCCTGATCGACGCCATGGCGGAGAAGGGCTGGTTCGGCATCACCATCCCCGCCGAGTACGGCGGCATGGGTCTCGGCGTCTTCGAGTACTGCCTGATCTCGGAAGAACTCTCGCGCGCCTGGCTCTCCGTCGGGAGCATCCTGGCCCGCGGCCAGGGCCTCGGCACCCAGACCCTCGATGACGACCGCAAGCGCGAGCTGCTGCGCAAGTCCGCCCGCGGGGAATGGATCGGCAGCATCTCGCTCTCCGAGCCCAGCGCTGGATCGGATCTCGCGGGCGTGCGCACCCGCGCCGTTCGCGAGGGCGACGACTGGGTGCTCACCGGCACCAAGCGCTGGGCCGGCTTCGCCAAGGCCGCCGACTTCATCGAAGTGCTGGCCCGCACGCGCGAGCCGAAGGAGGGCGAACCGCGTTCGGCCGGACTGGAGCCGTTCCTCGTCATCAAGAAGCCGGGCACGTTTCCCGACGGCGTCACCGGCACGGTGATCGACAAGATCGGCTATCACGGCTTCCTCACCTTCGAGCTGGAGCTTGACGGCGTGCGCGTGCCCGAGAGCGACCGCTTGACCGGCCTCTACGGTGACGAGGGTGCAGATGCGGATTCCGGCGGCTTCGCCTCGGTCCAGCGCGGCCTCAACATCGCCCGCGTCCACACGGCCGCGCGGGCAGTGGCCGTGGCGCGCGCCGCGGTCGAGGACACGCAGGCCTACCTGCAGGAGCGCGAGCAGTTCGGCCACCCGATCGGCGAATTCCAGGCGTTGCGCTTCGCGCTGGCCGACATGGCGGCAGAGGTCACTCAGGCCCGCGCCTTCTGGCAGCAGGCTGCGCATCTCCTCGACGAGGGCGAGCCGGCCGAGAGCGGATGCGCCATGGTGAAGCTGCTCGCCACCGAGATGGCGGTGAAGGTCACCAACCAAGCCATGCAGCTGCATGGCGGCAACGGCTACACTACCGAACGGCGCGTCGAGCGCTACTGGCGCGACGCGCGGCTGACCACGATCTTTGAGGGCACCAGCGAGATCCAACGCCGGATCATCAGCGACCGGATGCTGCCGAAGGCATGAGCCGCCCTGCCCCGCAGCCGTACCCTCACGGCTTGCGGGAGCGGTCTTCCTGGATCGCGGCCTCATGATAGGAGCCGCTCCCGAATTCGCAGAGCGGCAGACGCGGCGGCATGAGCTCGATCACGGGCGCCGTCCGATCGCGCAGAGCCGGCGGGTTCATGCGCGCCTTGGGCACGAACTGATAGATCCGCGCCGACTCCTGGTGGCTGCTCATAGACATCGGATCGCCTCTGCTTTCGTGATCCTGCCGTTACCTGTTTGGCAATTCGGTCTGTCTACCAGACGATTCAAGTCTCTAACATGATCATCACGATGAAAAGCCGCGAATGCTTTCATTATGAGCATGATGAATTTCAGTCCATTCGTGAGCAACTGCAGCAACAGTTCCGAAATCATTCAGCGGCCGCCAGGGGCCGGGTGACGCTGGCGGCCGAGCCGGTACGCATTCACCGGGTGTGACCTGTCGGCGACTTCCCGACGAAGAACCGTCTGTTAACCATGAGGTTGGACGATGGAACCGTAATGACGCGTGCGGTGCCGGCGTCGATCGGGCGCCGTTCTGAGGACATCCCAGCCGTGACCATGTGCGCCCTGCCCTTCCTGCGCGCCCCCCTCATCTCGGCCGCAGCTTTGCTCGGCCTCGCGGCCCTCGGCCTCGGGAGTGCGGCCGAAGCCCGTCCGCGGGCGCCGAAGGCTCCCCCCGGCGGGGCCGCGGTCGTCGTCGATTACGGCGTCAATCTCGCAGGCTTCCCGATCGGGACGGCCCAGATCTCCGGCGCCTTCGAAGGCAGCCGCTACCGCATGGACGTCTCGGCCCAGCTCACCGGCCTCGTCGGCGCCGTGACCGGCGGCCAGGGCTCGGCCCGCGCCGCCGGCAGCTTTTCCGAGAAGCCGCTGCCGAACGCCTTCTCCATCGCGACCCGCACCTCGAATTCCGGCATCGCCGTGCGCATGGCGCTTGCCAACGGCAACGTCTCGCGTGCCGAGATCACCCCGCCCCTCGTCGACATGGGCGACCGCGTGCCAGTCTCGGCCGCGGCCAAGCGTGGCATCGTCGATCCGGCCAGCGCCCTGCTGATGCCGGCCCAAGGGCGCGGCGACCTCGCCGACCCGGCCAATTGCAACCGCACCCTGCCGGTCTTCGACGGCGCGACCCGCTTCAACGTGGTGCTGAGCTATGCCGAGACCCGCCAGATCGAAAAGCCCGGCTACAGCGGCCCGGTCCTCGTCTGCAACGCGCGCTACGTCGCCATCGGCGGCCACCGCCCGGACCGTCCCGGCGTGAAGTTCATGGAAGACAACACCGACATGTCGGTCTGGCTCGCCCCCGTCGAGGGCGCGCGGGTGCTGCTGCCGATGCGGATCTCCGTGCGCACCACGCTCGGCACCAACATCATCGAGGCGACCCGCTGGAGCCGCTCCGGTGGTGCGCCGACGGCGCAGGCGAGCCTCGCGGCACACTGATCGGCTTTGGATGTGTGATGCGCCCGGGGACCTGACGACGCCCGGACACATCGACCTTTTTGGCGCCGCCTGCAGGATCGCTTCCGCCATCCTACGAGGTCGTCACCGTCCCAATGCCGGCCACTCGCCCCGTGAGGCGACGCGCAAGATGCGGTCCTGTGTAGCTTCCGGCCGGTTCAGCTCTTGCGCGCTTCGATCGCTGCGACGAATGAGGGGCGCGCCATGGAGTCCTGGACGTAAGCTGCGAGCTTCGGCCAGCGTCCCGCATCGACCGAGCACTCGGCGAGACCGAAATTGTAGAATCCGGTGACCACCGAGATATCGGCGATCGAGAAGGCATCCCCCACCAGGAACGGGCCGGCGATCTGGCTCTCCAGATAGTCGAACAGCGGGGGCAGATCCGTCTCCAGCGCTCTCGTCACCGCCGAGTCGTCGCACGGTCTACCCATCATACTGGGCTTGAGGACCCGCTCGACGAAGGGCACCACCAGCTTTGAAAAAAGCTCGGTGTCGCCGAACTTGTCGAACCACACGGCGCGACCCAAGGCCTTGGCATCGGTCGGCAGCAAGGCGGGCGAAGGATGTTTGCGCTCCAGATACCAAAGAATTGCGGACGAGTCGGATAGGGTGAAGCCTGCGTCTTCGATGGCCGGGATCTTGCCGAACGGACTTGCGGCCTGAAAGGCGGGATCTGGGGCGTGGAACATGTTGGGCACGTGCTCGTAAGAGACGCCCTTTTCAGCCAGCGAGACGAGGATTTTGCGGACGAAGGGCGAATAACCGGTTCCGTAGACGATCACTGCGTGTTCTCCAGAGAAGGTTCGACAGGCGGCTCGCTAGCGGGCGCTTCCACGGCGCTTGCCCGAACCGTCCTCGATCGCTGCTTTAGCTCATCATTTCCGCCGCGAACCGTGGAATACGTCACGCAACGCCGCTCGCTACAATTCGACGCCGTGTGCACAGATCGGGGGCGCCGTAGTGGGCCTACCAACGGAAAACCGGGTCGCAGCCGGTCGATCCGTCGAAGCCGATCGGTCGTAGACCGGAATCTTCATCGTTTCGGCTTTCATAGGTCCATGCGCCGGATCTTTCTCCTCGTCGTACCCGTGATGTGCGCTGCCTCGACAGCTCAGGCCGGCGAACTCTCGGCCGGCGGCCGCGATTGCGGCGGCGACGCATTCTCCTCCGCCCAGGTGATCGAGCACCGTGCACCGCGGCGCGGCCCCCTCACCGCGACCCCCGACACCCTATGCGCCGACCTCGCGCCGCAGCAGCCGCCGACGCGGGTCGACATCTACGCAAACCCGATCCTCACGCCGCAGGTTGGTCCCGGGCGACCACCGGCCCCATATGATGGCTGGCCGCCGTCCGGCGGCAGGCCGCCGCGGCCTCGGAACCCCTGACCGGGCTCCCTGAATTAGCCGGCACCGCGGGCGGGCTGAAACGACGGACCTCCCGTGAACGGGGGCCGCAGGGGTCGCCGACGACAGGATGAATCTTCACCACCTCCCCCCGCATGCCCGCTCGCGCGGCGCCACGGCGGTGCTCGGCCCGACCAACACCGGCAAGACCCATCTCGCCATCGAACGGATGCTCGCACATCCGACGGGCATGATCGGCCTGCCGCTGCGACTGCTCGCCCGCGAGGTCTATCTGCGCGTCGTCGCCAAGGTGGGAGCGGAGAAGGTCGCCCTCGTCACCGGCGAGGAGAAAATAAAGCCGGAGCGGCCGCGCTACTGGATCTGCACCATCGAGGCGATGCCGCGTGATCTCGACGTGGCGTTCGTCGCCATCGACGAGATCCAGCTCGCCGCCGACATGGATCGCGGCCACGTCTTCACCGACCGCCTGCTTTATCGACGCGGCCGGGAAGAAACACTGCTGATCGGCTCCTCGACGATGACTCCGCTGGTGCAGGCGCTGGTGCCTGGCGTCCACGTCACCACCCGCCCCCGGCTGTCGAGCCTCACCTTCGCCGGCGAGAAGAAAATTTCGCGATTGCCGCGTCGTACGGCGATCGTCGCCTTCTCGGCCGAGGAGGTCTACGCCATCGCCGAGCTGATCCGGCGCCAGCGCGGCGGGGCGGCCGTAGTGCTCGGAGCGCTCTCGCCTCGGACCCGCAATGCGCAGGTCGAGCTCTACCAGTCGGGCGACGTCGATTATCTCGTGGCCACCGACGCAGTCGGCATGGGCCTAAACCTCGACGTCGACCACGTCGCCTTCGCCGCGACGTGGAAGTACGACGGCACGCGGTTCCGCAAGCTGACGCCGGCCGAGATGGGCCAGATCGCCGGACGTGCCGGCCGCCACCTCGCCGACGGCACCTTCGGCTCCACCGGGCGCTGCAAGCCGTTCGAGCCCGAGATGGTCGACGCGCTGGAGAACCACCAGTTCGATCCGGTGCGCATGCTGCAATGGCGCAACCCGGACCTGAGCTACGCCTCACTCGACGCGCTCCAGAAAAGCCTCGACGAATTCCCGCGCGAGCCGGGCCTGACCCGCGCCCCGATGGGCGAGGACCAGGCCTCGTTCGAGATCCTCGCCCGCGAAGAGGAGTTTCGCGACATGGCGACGAGCCCGGCGGCGGTGCGCCGCCTGTGGGACACTTGCGGCGTGCCGGATTATCGGAAGGTCCATCCGCAGACGCATGCCGACCTCGTGGCGCAGCTCTACCGCTTCCTGATGCGCGGCATGGCCGGCCGCATCCCGAACGACTGGTTCGCCAAGCACGTAAAGATGATCGACCGCACCGACGGCGACATCGACGCGCTGTCGCAGCGGATCGCACAGGGACGCACCTGGACCTTCGTCGCGAACCGCCCCGACTGGCTCATCGACCCCCTGCATTGGCAGGGCGAGACGCGTCGGGTAGAGGACAGGCTGTCGGATGCCCTGCACGAGCGCCTCGCGAGCCGCTTCGTCGACCGACGGACCAGCGTCCTGATGCGGCGCTTACGAGAGAACGCGATGCTCGAAGCTGAGATCACTCCCGGCGGTGACGTAACCGTCGAGGGTCAACATGTCGGCCACCTCCACGGCTTTCAGTTCGTCCCGGACGCGAATGCCGAAGGGCACGAAGCGAAGACGTTGCGCAACGCGGCCGAGAAGGCGCTCGCCGGCGAAATCGAGGCGCGGGCCGACCGGTTCTCCGCCGCGGCCGATTCCGCTCTCGTGCTGTCGCATGACGGCATCGTGCGCTGGACCGGCGACCCGGTCGCCAAGCTGGTGCCCGGCGACAAGCTGTTCGAGCCGGGGCTGCGCCTCATCGCCGACGAGGGCCTGAGCGGCCCGTCGCGCGAGAAGGTCGAGACGCGGCTCAATGCCTGGCTCAAGGCCTATGTCGTGCGCCTGCTCGGGCCGCTGATGGAGATCGACTCCGCCGCCGACCTGACGGGGCTGTCCCGCGGCATCGGCTATCAGGTCGTCGAGTCGCTGGGCGTGCTGGAGCGGGCCAAGGTCGCGCAGGAGATGCGCACCCTCGACCAGGACGGCCGGGCCAACCTGCGCCGCCACGGCATCCGCTTCGGCGCCTACCACATCTTCCTGCCGGCCCTGCTGAAGCCGGCGCCGCGCACCCTCGCCGCCCAACTCTGGGCCCTGCGCAACGACGGCCTCGACCAGCGCGGCCTCGACGAGATCGCGCATCTCGCAGGCTCCGGCCGCACCTCGATCAAGGTCGACCCCGAGATCGCCAAGGGTCTCTACCGCGCTGCCGGCTTCCGCGTCTGCGGCGAGCGGGCCGTACGCGTCGACATCCTCGAGCGCCTTGCCGACCTGATCCGTCCGGCCATCGCCTACCGCCCCGGCGCGACGCCGGGCGAGCCGCCGGCCGGCACCGCCGACGGCGAAGGCTTCGTCGCCACCGTCAACATGACCTCGCTGGTCGGCTGCTCGGGCGAGGATTTCGCCTCGATCCTGAAGTCGCTCGGCTACGTCTCGGAGGCGCGGCCCGGACCGGCGATCACCGTCGCACTCGTGCCCGCGGCCGCGACGACGCCTGCTGCCCCGGCAGCACCGTCACAGCAGAGCGCCGGGACTGAAGACGTCGTCTCGGACGACGCTGCGTCGGCAGGCCACGAAACGGCGGACACGACCGAGACCGTGTCGGACGCGACCGAGACCAGCGACGCGGTCGCGGCTTCGTCCGATGACGCGGCCACCGAGGCCGCACCGGCCGAGTCCGCGCCCGAGGCCGTGGTGGACGCTGCGCCGACGGCCGCGGCACCCGAGCCGGAGGCCGGGCCGGCGGCAGCGGAACCCGAGGCTGAACAGGCCGATGCGGAGCCTTCTGGTGCGACCGTCGAGGAGCCGGCAGCGGAGGCTGCTGCTCCGGAGCCTGCGGCAGAGCCGACGATCGAGTCACCGGCGCCCGAGGCCCTCGCAGCGGATGCGGACGGATCGGCCGAAACGGCATCCACCGAGACCGCGGCCTCCGAGGCCGTGCCCGGCGAGACCCCTGCCGAGCCGGAAGCGCCTGTCAATTCTTTTATGTTTTGATCCATTGTGATCCAGAATTTCGACTCCCACTCCTTTAAATAGCTGAGACTTTTTTTCTTTCGTGGATCACCGCCAAAGCGGTCGCACAGTTTGTCAAATATACTTC
>NZ_VRVE01000221.1:0-353 GCF_008040035.1 Methylobacterium sp. WL9 | reverse complement strand
TTTCATTGCTTGAAGCAGTTTTCCCTGTGCCAGCCGAGGAAATGCGGATGCGGTCTGTCGTGCGGCCTCAAGGGTGTGAAGGCTCGACCGGTCCGATTGATGAAACCGCGGATCCCATCGGGGTCGTTCGCCTGACGCGAAATCAGGATCTCGAGGCCGTCAGACAGGGTGATCAGGCCGCGATCGAACATCCAATGCGCGGTACCGGATAAGGCAATGCCGTTGCTGACGATGTCCGGACCGCTCGCTTCGACAGGCCGGATATGGGCAGCAGCGACCTCGGCGCGCCCACCGCCATTCAACAACTTCAGTCCCGTCAGCGCACAACGCTCATCGTAGGCACCGAGAACAAC
>NZ_VRVE01000220.1:0-379 GCF_008040035.1 Methylobacterium sp. WL9 | reverse complement strand
AAGGTGCACACGGTGCTCACCGACAATGGCACCCACTTCACGACACCCGGCAACGTTGCCTCGGCCGCCTCCATCATCAAGGAGGCGATTGCCGCCGGAGAGACCTTCCGCGCCCACAGCTTCGAGTCCGCCTGTGCCCGCAACGATATCGACCATCGCCTGACCAAGCCGCGGCACCCCTGGACCAACGGTCAAGTCGAGCGAATGAACCGCACGATCAAGGACGCGACGGTCAAGCGCTACCACTACGACAGCCATGCACAGCTCCGCGCTCACTTGGCCGACTTCGTCAGCGCTTACAACTTCGCGCGCCGCCTCAAGACCCTGCGTGGCCTCACACCCTACGAGGCCATCTGCAGGGCATGGTCCGCCGAGCCAA
>NZ_VRVE01000021.1:0-48660 GCF_008040035.1 Methylobacterium sp. WL9 | reverse complement strand
CTCCAGCAGGGCGCGGGCCTCGTCGAGGCGGCTTTCCGCATCGGGAGAGGCATCGAGGAGGGTCGCGCAGGCGGCGGCGCCTCCGCCGATCGCCGGGCGGCTCAGCCGGTCGGCGATGGCACCGTCGAGGCGCAGCGCGTCGGCGTAGACGAGTCGGCCGTCCCGGCGGATGCGCCAGATGTCCTCGAACAAGCCCTCGGCGAGGCGCTCGCCGCGGGCCGCGCGGCCGAAGGCGACGATCTCCACGACGAGAAGCGACGAGTCTGCCGCGAGATCGGCCTCGAAGCGCCGCCGCAGGCGGCTGCCGTCATAGAGGATCGTCTCCTGCGGCAGCCAGTCGAACCGCGCGTCGGCGGCAAGATCGAGGCGATTGTCGATGCGGCTGACAGGGCCGTCCGAGCGGTAGATCTTTTCCGCCGCCGTGGTCGAGACGACGAGGCGCGCGCCCGCCTCGAGGGCGACCGAGAGTTCGAAGCGGTCGCCGCAGGCGATGCCGCCGGCGGTGTTGACGAGGATCGCCTCCGGTGTCGCTCCATGGCTGCGGGGAAAGCGCAGGCGCGAGGGGCCGCTCTCGAACAGGTCCGCGACGCCGGCGGGGCCGTGGCGGAGACGCACGATGCCGTGCGAGCGCTGGCGCGCCGGGGCCGGCTCGGTTTCTTCGTGCATGGACGTCCGTCAGCCTCGCACAGGCTGGGCGGACACCGCCTCGATCACCGGTGTCGGCCGGTCGAGGATACGCCGGCCGAACAGGCTCGCCACAAGTTCGACGAGGACGCGGGCGCTGCGACCGCGCTCGTCCAGGAAGGGGTTCAGCTCGACCACGTCGAGGGAGCCGACGAACCCGGAATCGTGCAGCATCTCCATGATCAGGTGGGCCTCGCGAAACGTCGCGCCGCCGGGCACCGTGGTTCCCACCGCCGGGGCGATGCCGGGGTCGAGGAAGTCGATGTCGAAGCTGACATGGAGGTGTCCGTCCTCGGCCGCGACGCGTTCGAGGATGCGCCGCAGCGGCGCCACCACACCGAACTCGTCGATGGCGCGCATGTCGGTGACGGCGACGCGGGCCTTCGTCACCAGCGCCCGCTCGCCGACATCGATCGAACGCAGGCCGAAGAGGTGGACGCGCGTCGGATCGAGGAAGGGACGGTCCTGATCCGCGAAAAGCTCCGAAAAGCCGGGTTCACCGCAGAGCGCCGCCAGCGGCATGCCGTGGACGTTGCCGGAGGGCGAGGTGTCCGGCGTGTTGAAATCCGCATGGGCGTCGAGCCAGAGCACGAACACGGGTTTTTGGGAGGCGCGGCAATGGTGGAGCACCGCGTCGATCGAGCCGAGCGACAGGCTGTGGTCGCCGCCCAGGACGACAGGCAGGGCACCACCTTCGAGTGCCGCCGTCACCCGCTCGGAGAGCGCCCGCGTCCAGCGCGCCACCGCCGGCAGCCCGCGCGCGGCGCCCGAGGTATCGGGCGCGACATCGCCGGCATCCTCCACGTCGTGGCCGAGATCGGCCAGCGTGCGGATGAGACCCGCCGTGCGGAGCGCCGCCGGCCCCATGAGGGCTCCCGGCTCGCTGGTGCCGATCTCGATCGGCACGCCGATGATCGCGATCCGCGTCGTCTCGCTCATGCTGCCCCTCTCGCCCCGATGCCGTGCTCACGCAAGCACTGCGCCCCGCCCCGCTCTGACAGGGCGAGGTGACGGAACCACGACCTGTCGCAGCCCATGGCCAAGCTGTTTGCCGTTTCCGCAAGCACTTGGCGCAAAGACGAGCAATCGACCCTTCCGTCCAATGCCCATCCGAATGGCACAGCCTTTGCCAGCCCTGGGCGAAGCCGGAACAGGCAGGGGACGACGATGGCCGACACTCTCTGGACCCGACGGGGCTCCGCGATCCTGCTGGCGGGCAGCATGGCGCTGTCGCTGTTCGGCGCCAGCGTGGCGCGGGCGGAAGAGACCATCAAGGTCGGTATCCTGCATTCGCTCTCGGGCACGATGGCGATCTCCGAGACCACGCTGAAGGACGCGATGCTGATGCTCATCGCCGAGCAGAACGCCAAGGGGGGCGTCCTCGGCAAGAAGCTCGAAGCGGTCGTGGTCGACCCGGCCTCGAACTGGCCGCTCTTCGCCGAGAAGGCGCGCGAGCTCATCTCCAAGAACAAGGTCTCGGCGGTTTTCGGCTGCTGGACCAGCGTCTCGCGCAAGTCCGTTCTGCCGGTGTTCAAGGAACTCGACTCGATCCTGTTCTACCCCGTCCAGTACGAGGGTGAGGAGAGCGAGCGGAACGTGTTCTACACCGGCGCCGCACCGAACCAGCAGGCCATCCCCGCCGTCGACTATCTGATGAAGGAAGAGGGGATCGAGCGCTGGGTGCTGGAGGGGACGGACTACGTCTATCCGCGCACCACCAACAAGATCCTGGAGGCCTACCTCAAGGCCAAGGGTGTCGCGCCCGAGGACATCTCGATCAACTACACGCCGTTCGGCCAGTCCGACTGGCAGACCCGCGTCGCCTCGATCAAGGCCTTCGGCTCGGCCGGGAAGAAGACCGCCGTCGTCTCGACGATCAACGGCGATGCCAACGTGCCGTTCTACAAGGAACTCTCGAACCAGGGCCTGAAGGCCACCGACATCCCGGTCGTGGCCTTCTCGGTCGGCGAGGAGGAACTCGCCGGTATCGACACCAAGCCCCTGCTCGGCCATCTCGCGGCGTGGAACTACTTCATGTCGATCGACACGCCCGAGAACAAGGCTTTCATCGACCAGTGGCACGCCTTCACCAAGAACCCGAAGCGCGTCACCAACGATCCGATGGAGGCGCACTACATCGGTTTCAACATGTGGGTGAAAGCGGTCGAGAAGGCCGGCAGCGTCGAGCCCGACAAGGTGATCGCGGCGCTGCCCGGCATCGAGCAGAAGAACCTCACCGGCGGCACCGCCAAGATGCTGCCCAACCACCACATCACCAAGCCGGTCTTCATCGGCGAGATCAAGGACGGCGGCCAATTCGACGTCGTCTACAGGACCGAGGAGCCGATCCCGGGCGAGGCCTGGTCGAAGCAGCTCGAAGGTTCGAAGGATCTGGAAGCCGACTGGGTCAAGCTGAACTGCGGCAACTACAACACCAAGACCAAGAAATGCGGCGGCGCCTGAGGCCGCCGCCATGCACCGCCTCCTCGCGCTCCTCCTGCTCTGCCTGACGCTGACGGGCGCAGCGCTGGCGCAAGCCCCCGCCGACGGTGCCTATGGCAAGCTCGCCGCTGGCAGCTATTCGGATATCGAAGCCGGTGTCGCCGAGCTCGTCACCAGCGGCGATCCGCGCGCCGGCACGGTAATCGCGGCGCTCGTCGACGGCCGGCTCTACGCCCGCGCCTCCGACAAGGCCCTGCTGATCCGCACCGGCGAGACCTACGTCGACGCCCGCACCGGCCAGGCTGCCGAGGGCGCGACCGACGGGCTGAAGGCGCTGCGGCTCAACAACAAGGTCCGCCGCGCGGTCGATGCCGCGCAGGGTCAGCTCAACCTGCTGAGCCCCGATCCGATGAAGCGCCGCGAGGCGGCCGACGCCGTGTTCAAGGCGCGCGACGCCACGGCCCTTCCCGCGGTGGAGGCGGCCATTGCCCGGGAGAGCGATGCCAGCATCAAGCGGACCCTGTCGGAGGCCCGCGCCGCCGCGATCCTCGCGAAACCCGCGAGCCCGGAGTCGGACCGTCTCGCGGCCATCACGACGATCCAGACCCGCGCCGACGGCGACGCCATGGCCATCCTGCGGAGCCTCGCCAACGATCCGAGCGAGGCGGTGAAAACGGCATCGGCGAAAGGCATCGCGGCGATCGAGACCCGGCTCGCCATCATCGGCGGCGTCCAGAACGTCTGGTACGGGATCTCCCTCGGCTCCGTGCTGCTGCTCGCCGCCATCGGCCTCGCCATCACCTTCGGCGTGATGGGCGTGATCAACATGGCGCATGGCGAGATGGTCATGCTCGGCGCCTACACGACCTACCTCGTCCAAGAAGTTTTTCGGAGTCAGGCGCCGGCCTGGTTCGACTGGTCGGTCGCCGTGAGCATTCCCGCGGCCTTCCTGGTGGCCGGCGCCGTCGGCGTCGCGATCGAACGCGGCATCATCCGCTTCCTCTACGGGCGGCCCCTGGAGACCCTGCTCGCCACCTTCGGCGTCAGCCTGATCCTGCAGCAGACCGTGCGCACGATCTTTGGACCCACCAACCGCGAGGTCGGCGCACCCGGCTTCATGACCGGCGCCGTCGACGTGTTCGGATTGTCGATCACCTGGGGCCGGCTCTGGATCGTCGGCTTCTCCTTCGCCCTTTTTCTCTTCCTGCTGTTCGTGCTGCGAAAGACTTCGTTCGGACTGAAGACCCGCGCCGTCACCCAGAACCGGCGCATGGCCGCGGCCATGGGCATCCGCACGCCGTGGGTCGACGCGATGACTTTCGGCCTCGGTTCGGGGATCGCGGGCATCGCCGGCGTGGCGCTCTCGCAGATCGACAACGTCTCGCCCAATCTCGGCCAGGGCTACATCATCGACTCGTTCCTCGTCGTGGTGTTCGGCGGCGTCGGCAGCCTCTGGGGCACGCTGGTCGCGGCGCTGACCCTCGGCGTCGCGAACAAGCTCGCCGAGCCGTATCTCGGCGCGGTGCTCGCCAAGATCGCGCTGCTGATCTTCATCATCCTGTTCATCCAGAAGCGCCCGCGCGGCCTGTTCGCGCTCAAGGGCCGGGCGGTGGAGTCCTGAGATGAACCCACCCCGCACCCCACTCATCGACCTCAAGGGCCTGATCTTCCTCGGCCTCCTCGCGGCCGCCTGCCTCGTCGTGCCGCTGCTCAACCTGATGGTCCCGGAGGTCTCGCCCCTCCACATGCCGACCTATCTCGTCTCGCTCTTCGGCAAGTACCTGTCCTTCGCCTTGCTCGCCGTGAGCCTCGATCTGGTCTGGGGCTATTGCGGCATCCTCTCCCTCGGCCACGGCGCGTTCTTCGGGCTCGGCGGCTACGCGATGGGCATGTACCTGATGCGCCAGATCGGGCCGCGCGGCGTTTACGGCAATCCGGTCCTGCCCGACTTCATGGTCTTCCTGAACTACAAGGAACTGCCCTGGTACTGGCTTGGCTTCGACCTGTTTCCCTTCGCCGCGCTGATGGTGCTCGCGGTGCCGGGTCTCCTCGGCTTCGTGTTCGGCTGGCTCGCCTTCCGCTCGCGGGTGACCGGCGTCTACCTCTCGATCATCACCCAGGCGCTGACCTACGCGCTAATGCTCGCCTTCTTCCGCAACGACATGGGGCTCGGGGGCAATAACGGCCTCACCGACTTCAAGGACCTTCTGGGGTTCTCGGTGCAGGCGCAGGGCGTGCGCGTCGCGTTGTTCGTAGCCACCGCCATCGCGCTGGCGCTCGGCTACCTGATCGCCCGCGTCATGACGGTCTCGGCCTACGGCAAGATCCTGATCGCTGTGCGCGACGCGGAACCCCGCACGCGCTTCCTCGGCTACCGGCCGGAGCACTTCAAGACGCTGGCCTTCACCGTCTCCGCCATGATGGCGGGCGTGGCCGGCGCGCTCTACGTGCCGCAGGTCGGCATCATCAACCCGTCCGAGTTCGCGCCGACCAATTCCATCGAGGCGGTGATCTGGGTGGCGGTGGGCGGACGCGGCACGCTGGTGGGCGCCGCGCTCGGCGCCATCATCGTCAACTACGCCAAGACGATCCTGACCGGCGCGCTGCCCGATGCCTGGCTGTTCGGGCTCGGCGCGCTGTTCGTGCTGGTGACGCTGTTCCTGCCGAAGGGCATCGTCGGGACGCTGATGCAGCGCTACGGCAGCCGGCGCGCTGCGGCGAAACTCCCGCCGGAGCCCGAACTCGCCCCGAAACTCGTGGAAGAGGGGCGCGGCTCATGAGCGACGCGGCCACCCTCGCACCGCCGTCGGCCGCCCAGGTACCGGACAAGCGCCTCACCCCGGCGCTGCTCTATCTCGACGACGTCCAGGTCACGTTCGACGGCTACCGGGCGCTCCGCGGCCTCTCGCTGACGCTGGACAAAGGCGAGATGCGCGCGATCATCGGCCCGAACGGCGCCGGCAAGACCACGATGATGGATTGCATCACCGGCAAGACCCGGCCGGATCTCGGCCGCGTGGTCTTCGACGGCACCATCGACCTGACCAAGCTCGACGAGCCGGCCATCGCCGACCTCGGCATCGGCCGCAAGTTCCAGAAGCCGACGGTGTTCGAGAGCCACACGGTGGCCGACAACATCCTTCTGGCGCTGAAAGGTCCGCGCGCGGCTTTTCAGTCGCTGTTCGGCTGGCGCAACCGGGTCGCGGCCGAGCGCATCGACGCGCTGCTCACCAAGGTCGGCCTGATCGCGCACCGCGAGCGACCCGCCGCCGACCTCTCACACGGCCAGAAGCAATGGCTCGAGATCGGCATGCTGCTCGCCCAGGATCCGAAGCTCCTGCTGGTCGACGAGCCCGTCGCCGGCATGACCGACGCCGAGACCGCCGCGACGGCGACGCTGCTGCGCGAGATCGCGCGGGACCACGCGGTGGTGGTGATCGAGCACGACATGCATTTCGTGCGGGCACTCGATTGCCGCGTCACTTGCCTGCACGAGGGCGCGGTGCTGGCCGAGGGCTCGATCGATGCCGTCTCCGCCGACCCACGCGTCGTCGAAGTGTATCTGGGACGTTGAGCGAGGGCGACATGCTGAACGTCGAGGGCATCGATCTCTTCTACGGCGCGGCGAAGGCGCTACGCGGCGTCTCGCTTCAGGCCGAGCCGGGGCAGGTGACGGCCGTGCTCGGGCGCAACGGCGTCGGCAAGACCTCGCTGATGCGGGCCATCGTCGGCCAGCAGCCGATCGCCAAGGGCTCGATCCGCCTCGGCGACGAGGACATCTCGCGGCTCGCGCCCTACGACCGGGCGCGCCGTGGCGTCGCCTTCGTGCCCCAGGGCCGCGAGATCTTTCCGCTCCTCACGGTCAAGGAGAACCTCGAGACCGGCTTCGCCCCGTGCAAGCGCGCCGACCGCTTCGTGCCGGCCGAGATCTACGACCTGTTCCCGGTGCTGAAGGACATGCTGCACCGGCGCGGCGGCGACCTCTCCGGCGGCCAGCAGCAACAGCTCGCCATCGGCCGCGCCCTGGTGACCCGTCCGCGGCTCCTGGTGCTCGACGAGCCGACCGAGGGCATCCAGCCCTCGATCATCAAGGATATCGGCCGCGCCATCACCTATTTGCGGGGCAAGGGCACCATGGCGATCGTGCTGGTCGAGCAGTATTTCGAATGGGCGCGCGACCTCTGCGACACCTACGCCGTGATGGATCGCGGACAGGTGATGGATGCCGGCCCGCGCGCGTCGATGAACGAGGCCGACGTGCTGCGGTGGTTGTCGGTCTAGTTGCGGATCGCACGGTCGCGGCACGGTTTCCCGACGACCGCGTGGAAGCCCCGGTCGCCATCGACCGCAAGCTGCCGAGCTTGGCGTGCCTGAAATTCGAGCCTCATCCGTGGCATGATGCGTGCGCCACGCAGCGCCGAGACCCGCCCGCGCCCCACGGACACCATGAACGAGCTCATCAAGCCGCTGAACCGTTTCTCCGTCGAACCCCTGGCCCGGATGACGCGCCGTCTCGCCGACGTCGCGGGCGGGCGGGCCGAACCCGATCTCGTGATCACAGGCGCGCGCGTGCTCTCGACCTATTCCGAGCGCATCCTGCCCGACCGCGAGATCTGGATCGCCGGCGGGCGGATCGCGGCGGTGAAGCCGGCCGGGTCGCACAAAGGCGGCGCGCCGCGCTACGACGTGGCCGGCGGCCTGATCGCGCCGGGGCTGGTCGATCCGCACCTGCATATCGAGAGCAGCATGGTCACGGCCTGCGCCTATGCCGAGGCGGCGCTGATCAACGGCACCACCACCATCGTCTGCGACAGCCACGAGATCGGCAACGTGCTCGACGTGAACGGCGTCGCCTGGATGCTGGAGGACGCGCGCGCGGCGCCGCTCAACATCTACCTGACGGTGCCGAGCACGGTGCCGGCGACCACGCCCGCGATCGAGACCGCGGGCGGCGACCTGACGCCGGAGAAGATCGCGGGGCTGTTCGATGCCTGGCCGGAAGCGCTGGGCTTGGGCGAAAAGATGGATTTCGTAGCGGTGGCCGAGGGCGATCCGCGGGCGCATGCCATCATCGCGGCGGCACTGGAGCGCGGACGCCCGGTCTCGGGCCACATCTACGGCCGCGACTTCGTCGCCGCCTATGCCGCGAGCGGCGTCACGGACACGCACGAGGCGATCGACGCCGACATCGCCGACGACCTGCTGGAAGCCGGCGTTTGGATTTTTTTGCGCGGCGGGCCGCCCACCACGCCGTGGCACTCGCTGCCGAAGGCGATCGGGACCGTGACCGATTACGGCGCGGCCTGGAAGCGGGTCTGCTGCTGCACCGACGACCGTGACGCCGAGGATCTGCTCGCCTTCGGCCTGGATTGGGTGGTGCGAGAGGCGGTGCGGATGGGCATCCCGAAGCCGGCCGCTTGGTCGATGGGCTCGCTGCACCCGGCGACACGCTACGCGCTGGACGGCGAGATCGGCGGATTGGGCGGCGGGCGCCGCGCCGACCTCGTGCTGCTCGACGACGACCTCCTGCCGCAGGCGACCTGGTACGGCGGCGAACTGGTGGTCGAGGGCCGGAAGCCCACGCCGCGCCTGGAGGCGGCGCTGGAAAAGCCGTACCGCTACCCGAAGCCTGCCTACGCCACGATGCACCTGCCCGACCCGCTGCCGGCCCTGGTGCCGACGCTGCCTGCGGGTCCGTGCACGGTCAACGCGATCCGCACGACGCTGCCGGGCATCGAACTGGTCCACGAGCGCATCGCCCTGAATCCCGGCGCGGACTGGGCCGTGACGCTCGCGGACCATGGCCTCTGTCATGTCGCAGTGATCGAGCGGCACGGTCTCGGCGGCAACGTCGCGCACGGATTGCTCAGCGCGTTCGGGCTGAAGCGCGGGGCGGTGGCGAGCAGCGTCGGCCACGATTCCCACAACGTCATCGTCGCCGGCTTCGACGAGGCCGACATGCGCGTTGCGCTCCAGGCCATCGCGGCGACCGAGGGCGGCGTCTGCGTGGTCGAGGACGGCCGCGTCGTCGCGATGGTGCCGCTGCCGGTGGCCGGGTTGATCTCCGACAAGCGCGTCGGCGCCGTCGCGGAGGAGGTGAGGGCGCTCAAGGTGGCCTGGAATCGTGCGGGCTGCACGATCCCCTATATGGGCTTCAACCTGATCCCACTCTCGGTGATCCCGCAGATTCGCATCACCGATATGGGGCTGGTGCTGGTGCCGGAGATGCGTCAGGTGCCGTTGTTCGAGGCGGCTTGAGGATCATGCGCCGCCGAGGCGAGGTAGGTTCGCCAACCGCCATAGCCCGTAATTTCCGGAGCGCTCGCCACGGCGTGGGTCTCGCACAGGAAACCCGCGACATTGCTGCCGTCGCTCAGTGTGATCCGGCCGATCCCGAGGGGTGCGGGGATGGCCGCGACAAACCGGCCGAAGGTTTCCGGCGACAGGGTCCAGATCTCGACTTCGATCCCGGGGCCACCATAGCCGGGATCGCGGACGAGACCGGGCTTGGCCGGCACGGTGCAGGGCAGAACGTATAGGCGGTAATCGGCCTTGGTCCTGGTTTTTCGCAGGAGCTTCGCACCGAGGGCGACAAGCTCCCGGTTGAGCGGGAGTTGCGAGAGATGCGCCCCGACCACGGCGAGGGCGACGCTCTCGATGGGCGGCTCCACGGGACGCACAAGGCTCGGCACGGACGCCTCCCGATCGATGCCCGTACCGCAGGCTGCGCCACGGTGGAGCGCGTCGGCCATCGGTCCCAAGGCGTCGTCGCTGCCGCCGGGGCCGACCAGCGTGACGCCAGCCGGCAGGCCGTCGCCGCGAAACCCCGCCGGCACCGCGATCGCGGCGAGGCCGAGCAGATTGGCGAAGTTCGTGTAGAGCCCGAGCCGGCTGTTCAGCGCGACGGGATCGTCGCGCATCGCGGCGACGGTGTAGGTCGTCGGAGCCGTCGGCAGAAGCAGGACGTCGACGGCGGCAAACAGCATTTCGGCCTCGCGTCGCAACGCCTCGAAGCGATAGCGGCCGCGAAAAGCGTCGACGGCGCTGAAGCGCTTGGCGGAGGCGACGATGGTGCGCACGCTCGGATCGAAATCGCCTGCGTTCGTATCGAAAAACGGTTCGATCGCAGCGAGGCGCTCAGCGACCCAGGGACCGCCATAGAGCAGTTCTGCGATAGCGCGGAGCGGCGCGTAATCGAACGGAACGGCTGTCGCGCCGAGAACCGAGAGCCGCGTCACCGCCGCCTCGTAGAGGCGCTCGGTTTCGGTATCGCCGAAGAACTCGCGATCGGCGCCCATGAGCACTCCGAAGCGCGGGGCGGCCGGGAGCGTCGCGGGCGCGATGCGGCGTGCGTAGATGTCGTCCGGGTCGAACCCCTCGGCGATCCGGCGGATGGCGATCCCGTCCGCGACGCTCGACGAAAAGATGCTGATGCAGTCGAGGCTCCGGCAGGCGGGCACGAGGCCGGTGGTGGAGAGCAGGCCCGGCGTCGGCTTGATCCCGACGACGTTGTTGAAGGCGGCGGGCACCCGGCCGGAGCCGGCGGTGTCGGTCCCGAGGGAAAAACTCGCCAGACCCGCGGCGACCGCCACCGCCGAGCCCGAACTCGACCCGCCGGAAATGTGGTCGGCGGAGAAGACGCTGCGTGGCGCCCCGTAAGGCGAGCGGGTGCCGTTGAGGCCGGTGGCGAACTGGTCGAGGTTGGTCTTGCCGGTGACGAGCGCCCCCGCTGCCTTCAGCCTCGCCACGATATGGGCATCCCGTGAGGGCACGTACGCGAAAGCGGGACAGGCCGCGGTGGTGGGCAGGCCGGCGACATCGATGTTGTCCTTCACCGCAAAGGGCACGCCCCAGAGCGGCAGCGAATTCGGCTCGGGGTGCCTCTCCATCAGCGCACGTGCCGCCGCGATCAGATCGTCGCGCAATACGGGCGTGATGAAGACGGCCGGGTCGGTATAGGCCTCCATGCGGCTGGCCACGAGCGTGGCGACATCGACGGGGGTCAGGTCGCCTGCGGCGTAACGCGCGCGCAAGATCGCGAGGGTCGGGACCGGCGGAAGGCCGTCCTCCGCGCCAATGTGCTCACCTGCGTGCATCGATGCCTCTTATGTATACACGGTGCCACCTGAGCCGGTCCGTAGCCGAGGGTCGCGAACCGATGGGCCTGCCTGAGCAAGCCCGCTGCCATGTCGTTGCTGCAGACGGTCCGAAACCGACGCGCGTGCTTGGCTCAGGCCGGCGAGACGGCGAGCATCGGGTTCGTCGAGCGTGCGTCGGGAGCCATAGGCTCGTCCGCAGCCTGCCCCGCAAAACGCTGGATCAGCCAGCGACCGGCTGGGCCGGGCGGCCTGTCGGTGCGGTAGATCGCGGTGAAGGGCAGCCGGCGGTGCTTCGCCTCCGGCATGTGCAGTTCGACGAGGCGGCCGGCCGCAAGGTCCGCCTGCACCATATGCGCCGGCATGCTGCCCCAGCCGATGCCGGCGAGCAGCAGCGTGTGCTTCGAACTGAGGTCGGACAGCCGCCAGGTGCGCGTCGCGATCACGCCGAACTCCTGTCCTTCCGACAGGGACGAGCGGTCGGCGATCACGAGCTGGACATGCTCGCGCGCCAGGCCCGGCCCGGCGGCGTCCACCATCGCGAGGGGGTGGGACGGAGCAGCAACGGGAAGCATCTCGACCTCGCCCACGGCGATGTGCTCGAGCGGATCGCCGGTCTTGTCCCAGATCTCGACGCCGATGCCGAGCACGGCCTTGCCGCTGGCGACGTATTGCTGGACCGCTCCCAACGCCTCGACGTTCAAACGGAGCGTCACGGTGGGAAACCGCGCCTGAAACGCCCGCAGCGCATCGACGAGGCGCTCGCCCGGCATCAAGACGCTGACGGCGAGGCTGACCTCGGCCTCCAACCCGCTCAGCATGCCGTTCACCTTGGCCCGCAGGGCATCGAGGCTGTGCGAGACCGTGCGGGCCTCGGCCAGCACGGCCCGCCCGGCCTCGGTGAGCTGCGGCTTACGGGTCGATTCTCGATCGAACAGCGGCAGGCCGAGCTGTGCTTCCAGGTTGGCGATGGAATAGCTGATCACCGAGGTTGCACGGTTGAGGCGCCGCCCGGCCGCCGCGAAGCTTCCTGTCTCGACGACGCACAGGAAGACGCGCAGCTGATCGAGTGTCGGGGTCCCGGAGGTCTGCATGCCGATATCCTCGAACGAGGCGCCTTCCGGCGCGTCGAGCATTTCGACAAGCAAGCCGAACGCCGATTTCCGGAGGAACGATCGCCGGCAGTGCTCACGCGAAAAAGCCGGCCCCGAGGGGACCGGCTTGCTGGACTGCTCGAAGGTTCGCGCCGGGATCAGTGGGCGGTGCGGCCGCGAACGGCTTGCGGAGTGCGGATCGAACCGGTGGTGTAGACGCCCTCGACCGAGACCTCGCCGGGACGCACCTGATAGGAACGGCCGTCGTAGGCCTGCAGGTTCGACACGGCGGCGGCACCTTCGAGACCGCCCGGCGCCGTGACGGCCGGGATGCCCGCGGGAGCATTGTAGCTCTGGGCGGAAGCGGCGGCAGGCAGGCCCGCGACGAGGGAGAGTGCAAGAGCGGAAGCGGCGAGGATACGGGACATGGTGGGTTCCATCGGTGCGATGTGATGGCCGTCCGGCCGTCATCTGATGGCGTGAAGATGCCCCCTGGCCGCCCCCTGCAAAACCCGAAAAGAATCGTCGGAAACGTTCGATGAAATCGAAAAGCGAACGCATCGGCCCGAGGCGTGGGACCGGTTCTCGGAAAAACCGGTGCCCGGTCGAGGCTCAACCGGAACGGCATCCGCTTCATGACATCCGAGAGCGTCGGTACGTAGAAGCCCGTCACATATTTTGACCAGGGCCGACCGGCCGGCGCCTATCCATCGGCATCCGAACGAAAAAGGACCGGCAACCCGATGAAGGCTACCGGTCCTAAGATAGAGGCCGAGAGAACGGAGTCGGACGTCTCAGCGGCCGCGCTGAGCCGCGGAGCCTCTCACGGAGCCGGTGGTGTACACACCGTCGACCGAGACCTGACCATCTCTGGGGCGAGCATAGCGGCCATTATAGGCCTCGATGTTCCGCTCGGCAGCCCGTCCTTCGAAGCCGCCCGGTGCGGTCGCGGCCGGAATCCCAGCCGGCGCGTTGTAGCTTTGTGCGAAGGCGGTGGTGGAAAGGGCAAGGCCGAGAGCGGCGCCCACGATGATGCGTGCTGTCATGGTCGATTCCTAGGTTCGGATCCGTCGCCGGAGACGAGGCGACCGGCCGAGTTCCCAGAATTTGTGCAGGCTTGCCCTGAAAGACAACACGCTATGCGCAAGTTATGTGCACAATGATGATGCATCGCATATGACCCACGCACCGTCATTGAGAAAGCTTGAATAAAATCGAATGCTCTATCAGTAACTTGACTGCGTTTGCGACGTTTTTTGACACAGTGTAGGAAGCTGGCACGCTTCTTTCGCAGCGCGTGTTTTTTCGCACGAAATCGGACGTCGTCGAGACCGCCCGTCGCCCGCAACCCTGCGCGAGTGGGTTGATGGGACCGTTGGGTCTCGACGTCCCCGTTATGCAGCTGCGGCCGAGTCGCCGCCGATATCTCGGGCGGGCTGATCTCCGACTTCGGAATGCCACCGAAGACCGCGCGAGCGGAGCTGCTGTCGCCGGCTCAATCGACTCTGCCGTGCTTCTCGAAGGCCGGCTCGATCCGGGCCGCGGCGAGATGGGCGGCGGCGTCCAGCGCCGAACGGGAGCGTTGCACCGGCGAGGCGGTCTGGGTTATCGCACGGGCTTCCGAGATCATCGAGAGCGAGGATCCGGCGGATCGATCCGCTGCGGACGACTGCGCCGAGATGGGGCGGTGGCCGGTGGTGCAACATGGCGCTCGCGACGGCTCCCGTGCGGCCATGTCGGCAGGGAGCTTGCCAATGGAGGTCTCGGGAACGCCTTCGCAAGCAGCTATCCGCCGTGAGACGCACAAAGCCTTGAGCCCATGTGCAATGCGGCCGCGTTGCCCCGTGACTTGGAACACGGAAAGCGCGCGATGGAACCGATGAAGCCCATGGAGCCCATGAAACCGATGGAGCCCATGAAACCGATGGCCAAGGCCGAAGCCTGGTGGCCGAAGGATCTGGGCCAGCCCTCGACCAGCGGGGGCCAGGACGACCTGCGCTATGCGTTCTTCCGCGAAAAGCGCCGCCTCGTGATCGAGCAGGGCGGTCGGACGAAGACCTATGACAGCGGCGCGCACGAGATCGGTGGCGTGTCGCAGGACGGTGACGGCGGCCTCCGGTTCACGGACCGGGACGGCGAAGTGGACTTGAGCACGCTGAAGCCGGTGGGGTGACGCATGAGGCTCAACCTCGCCCGATCGTCGCCTCGATCTGTCCGTGGGGCTCGTCTGTCGGGAGGAACACGGTGCCGGGGTTCTCAAGACCGAACGGTTTCAGGTTGATCGGGATATAGTGCTTGTTCGGCATGGCGAAGCCGATCTCGGCGATCTCGGGGATCGCCGCCAGGACGGCCTCGCCCATGCGATACATGCTGTCCTGGACCCCATAGCTGTAGGTCGCACCGAACACCTCGAGCAGGATGTCGAGCACCTTGGTATTCGTGGCCGAGTAATCGGTCGGTGCGCCGGCCCAGGTCCAGGTCGCGTCCATGGCGGTGGCGGCGATGCGGTCGGTGGTGTCGGGCAGCGTACGGTACTCGTCCGCGACGAAGTCGACCCAGCCCGACTGCGTCGTCTTCATGAAGGTGAAGCCCCGGAGCCCGGACTGCAGCACCGCGCCATCGCGGCGCGCCACGAGCTTGACGTAGCCCGTGCCGTTGCCGTCGAGGGTGAAGACGTGGCCGTGAGGCTGGCCGCCGACGGCCTGGCGCAGCCAGCGCGTTTCCAGGCCCTCGACCAGCAGCTCCCCGACCTGGAGATACTTGTCGAGGAACGTCTTCGCGACGGCCTCCGCGAACGCCTCCTTGTCGAGCGAGAGGTTTTCGGCCGCGACCACGTTGACGATGTTCTTGACGCTGTCCGTGGCGACGCAGGCCCTGTTGTCGCCCTCCGTCCAGGATGCGTCGAAGGCACCCGTCATCAGCACCGTGAGCGAGAGCTCGCGCGGGGTGTGATGGTCGCCGTCGCGGGTGAGCCGCATCACCCGCACGCGGCCCTTGCCGTATTTGGAGGCGGTCAGAGGCATGGTTTTTCTCCACTGAGAGGTAGCGCGCGGAAGGAGGGCTCAGTGCTCGGAAGAGGCAGCCTGATGCCTGGCGGCCTCGCGCGCGGCCTCGCTGCTGGTGAGGCCGTTGAAGAACAGGTTCAGGCTCACAGCCGAGATCGCACAGAGCAGGATGCCGGATTCCAGCAGCGGGTGCAGCGCGTGCGGCATCTGCTTGAAGAAGGTCGGTGCGACGAGCGGGATCATGCCGAAGCCGACCGAGACCGCGACGACGAACAGGTTGTTGCGGTTGCTGGCGAAATCCACGGCGCCGAGGATACGCACGCCGGTGGCGCCGACCATCCCGAACATCACGAGCCCGGCCCCGCCGAGCACGCATTGCGGCACCGCCTCGACCATGGCGGCGAGCTTCGGAATCAGGCCGAGCCCCAGCATGATGAAGCCGCCGACCACCGCGACGGTGCGCGTGCGCACGCCCGTGACGCCGACGAGACCGATGTTCTGCGAGAACGAGGTGTAGGGGAAGGTGTTGAAGATGCCGCCGATCATGGTGCCGAGGCCGTCGCCGCGCAGGCCCTTGGTGAGGCGCTTTTCGTCGACGGGGTCGGCGCAGATCTCGGCGAGCGCCAGGAACATGCCCGTCGACTCGATCATCACCACGATCATCACGATGCAGAGTGTGACGATCGAGACGGGATCGAAGGTGGGCAGGCCGAAGGCGAAGGGCCGCACCACGTCGAACCAGGACGCGGTGGCGACGTGGCCGAGATCGACCAGCCCGAAGAAACTCGCCACGATCATCCCGACGACGATGCCGATCAACACCGAGGCCGAGTTGACGAAGCCGGTGCCGTAGCGGGTGATCGCCATGATCACGCAGAGCACGAAGGCCGCGATGCCGAGATAGACCGGCGCCCCGTAATTCGGGTTGCCGATGCCACCGGCGGCCCAGTTCACGCCGACCTTCATCAGCGAGACGCCGATCACCAGGATGATCGTACCGGTCACCACCGGCGGAAACAGCGGCAGCAGCCGTCCGATGAGGGGGGCGACGAGAAACGCGAACAGGCCCGCCGCGATCACGGCGCCATAGATGCCGGTCAGGCCGATCTCGGGGCTGGTGCCCATGGCGATCATCGGCGTGACGGCGGCGAAGGTGACGCCCATCATCACCGGCATCCGCACGCCGACGCCCGGCAGGCCCCAGCTCTGCACCAACGTGGCGAGCCCACCCGCGAACAGATCGGCGCTGACCAGCATCGCGATCTGCTCGGGCGCCAGCTTCAGGGCCCGTCCGACGATCAGCGGCACCGCGACGGCCCCCGCATACATCACCAGAACGTGCTGCAGACCGAGCAGGCCGAGGGCGACGGGCGGCACCTTCGTCACGGGCGCGGTAGCGGGCCCGAGCGGGACGGGGCCTACGGTCTCGATGACGGTATCTGAATGTGCAGCGATGGTGGTCGCACTGTTCATGGGATCGACGCCTCGACCGCGGTGAGCGGATCCCTCGCCGGGGATGCTGTGTCCGACCGGGCAAGCCGTGTGCCACGCGAACGGGTTGCGCGTTCCGGAGAACGCGTCGTGGCATCTCCGTTGGTCGCTCGGCCCTCGAGCCAAGGGAGCCGACGTCCGCGGCTGGCCCGTTGCCTGCAAAGACCCGCCCTGCGATGCCGTGCCATCGCCTGTTTCCCACGGAGACCCGGTCATCATGGGCACGACGCTCGCAGCTCTGAACGAAGCCTCTGCCGCAGACTTCGTGGCGGCGCTCGGTGCCGTCTTCGAGCATGCACTGTGGGTTGCGGAGGCGACTTCGGCGCAGCGACCCTTCGCCAGCGTCGAAGCCCTGTTCGCCGCCATGCGAGGCGCCGTCCACGGCGCGTCGGACGCGCAGCGGCTCGCCCTGCTCACGGGACATCCCGAACTCGCCGGACGCGCTGCCCGCTTAGGCGACATCGCACCGGATTCGATCGCCGAGCAGGCCGCCGCGGGGCTCGACCGGATGTCCGACGCCGAGTACGCCCGCTTCGAGGCGCTCAATGCGGCCTACCGCGAAAAATTCGAAATTCCCTTCATCCTGTGCATCAAGCGGCACGGCCGTGCCTCGCTGATCAGGAACTTCGAGGATCGGCTGGCGTCCGTGCCCGCGGTCGAGCGGCGCACGGCCGAGACCGAGGTGATGCGGATCGCTGCGATCCGCCTGAACGCCCTGGTCGACGGCGACGGGCCCTTGAACACGACGGGCCGGATCTCGACCCACGTCCTCGACACCGTCCGAGGGCGCCCGGCCGCCGGGGTCGCGCTCGAACTCGTCGAGTTCGTCTCGGCCACGGAGACGGCACTCGTCGCCCGCGCGGTGACCAACGCGGACGGTCGCACCGACCTGCCCCTGATCCACGGGCGCCCCGTGCCGATCGCCACCTACGAGTTGCGTTTCGGGCTCGGAGACCACTTCCGGCGGGTCGGGCCGGCTCTCGGCCTCGACCTGCAGGAACCGCCGTTTCTCGACATCGTCCCCCTGCGCTTCGGCGTCGGCGATCCGGAGGGGCACTATCACGTGCCGCTGGTCGCGACTCCGTGGAGCTACCAGACCTATCGCGGGAGCTGATGCAGCGCGATCGTGCGCCGGCCGGCATAGCTTTTGCTGCGATCCGACCGCGAAACCGGCCGCAGGCCGGCGTCAGGAGTCCGTGTCAGATGCGTCCGTCCCGTGCCCTCGGCTTCAGTTTGCCTCTGGCGGCTTGGCTCATCGTGGCATGCCTGTTCGGGGGCGGTGTCATGGGTACGGCACCGGGGGCTCGCGCGCAGGGCAGTCTGACGCCGTTGGCCGGACAGCCCCGTGCGACGGCACCCGGCGGGGTGCGCGGCCGAGCCGGCCGCCGTCACCGGACGCATCGCCACCGCTGACCACGCCCGACTCGCCGGCGCCATATCGGCCGATCGACGATCGGCCTGCTCAAAACATCCTACGAGATCTGGAAGGGAATCGACCATGCGGATGACGATGTCTGTCCTCGCGCTGTGCGCCGTCTTCGGCTTGACGGGAGCGGCTTTGGCCCAATCGACGGGCGCACCCGCGGGCCGTGATCCGGCCACTTCGCCCGGAGGTACCGAGGGTATTGCCGGCCCTCGAAACGAGGAAAGGTCGATGGAAGACGGAGACGCGATCCCCGCGCCTCCCGGCATCGGCGAGCCGGTTCCTCCGCGGTCCGAAACCATGCCCCGCCAACGGACGCAGACGCCTCCGCGCCCCTGACCCTCGGCCTTTCGACGCGCGTCGAGGCCTGGCTATAGCTGCCGCCACGGGATCACGCCGACGGCGATCCGCAGACGCAATTGGGAGATGCACGATGCGCGCAATCGTCGTGGCGAGCGGCTTGCTCGGATTGATCTGGAGCGGCCCCGCATCCGCCCACGGCTGCCATCATGCCTGGCAGCAAAGCGCGATGCAGGGCTGGCATAGCCACGGAGCCAAGTGCGATGCGCGCAGGGGCATCGGCCTCTCGCGGCGCGCCAAGCAGCCAAACCGTCGCCCGGTCTGAGACCGTTTGCGACTCGATCGCTCGGGGCCGCCTCCGGCATTGCGAGGCAAACCCGAAGCAATCCAGGGCCAACACACCGATGTTGCGCGCGTCGGCCCTGGATTGCTTCGCCGCGCTCGCAATGACGGAAATGGCCCCGCGGCGGTCAATCGAAGCCGTATGATGCGCAGCGAACGCCGGGCTCCCCTCGCGAGAAGCCCGGCCCGCCTGCGATCACTGCGTCAGCTTGTCGTCGATCCCCTTCACGTACCAGTTCATGCCGAGGATCATCGGGTCGGGCGCGTTCTCCCCGGCCTTCACGGCGACGGTCCCGTCCTGCTTCGTCACAGGTCCCTGGAAGGGGTGGATCTTGCCGTCGGCGATGGCCTTCTTGGTCTCTTCGGCCATGGCCTTCACGTCGTCGGGCATGTTGGTGAAGGGTGCCAGCACCACCATGCCGTCCTTGATGCCGCCCCAGGTGTCGTGGCTCTTCCAGGTGCCGTCGAGGACGGCCTTGGCTTCCGAGATCACGTAGCCGTTCCAGTCGTCGGTGATCGAGGTGAGCTGGGCCTTGGGGGCGAAGCGGTACTGGTCGGAGGACTGGCCGAAGGCGAGCTTGCCCTGCTTCTCGGCTTCCTGGAGCGGAGCCGCCGAGTCGGTGTGCTGGGTCAGGATGTCGGCACCCTGCGCGAGCAAGGCTTTCGCGGCCTCAGCCTCCTTGCCCGGATCGAACCAGGTATTCACCCAGACGATCTTGATCTTGACGTTCGGGTTGACCGACTGCGCTCCCAGCATGAACGCGTTGATGCCGCTGACGACTTCCGGAATCGGGAAGGAGGCGATGTAGCCCACCGTCCCGGATTTCGAGAGCGTGCCGGCGATCTTCCCGCAGACGTAGCGGCCCTCGTAGAAGCGGGCTGAGTAGGTCGAGACGTTGTCGGAGCGCTTGTAGCCGGTGGCGTGCTCGAACTTCACCTTCGGGAATTTCTTGGCGACCTTCAGCGTCGGCTCCATGAAGCCGAACGAGGTGGTGAAGATCAGCCCGGCGCCGGAGCGGGCAAGCTTCTCGATCGAGCGCTCGCTGTCGGCCTCGGGCACGTTCTCGAGGAAGGTGGTCTCGACCTTGTCGGGCAGTGCCTCACTGAGCGCCTTGCGGCTGAGGTCGTGCTGGTAGGAATAGCCGAAATCGGCGACCGGCCCGACATAGACGAAGCCGACCTTCAGCTTGTCGGCCGCAAAAGCCGGCCCGGCTGCAAGCACGGCGCACAGAACCGCAGCGCCGAGCCTTGTTGACGTACCCCGCATCGTGTCGTCCTTTTCTTGATCGGTTGCCGCGCGGTCGTCGCGACCGTTCACCGGCTTGGCGTGAAGACGCGCCCGAGCGCGGCGGGCGCCAGCGAGCCGCCCCCGCGCCGTCCCAGTGAGAGCAAGACCAGGGCCAGGATGGTGGCGAGGTAGGGCAGGGCGGAGAGGAGCTGGCCCGGCAGGCCGAGGCCGGCAGCCTGGGCGTGCAACTGAAGGACCGTCGCCCCGCCGAACAGAAGTGCACCCGCCGCGACCCGCAGCGGCCGCCAGGAGGCGAACACCACGAGGGCGAGCGCGATCCAGCCGCGACCGGCGGTCATCCCGGGCGACCAGAACGGCGTGTAGGCGAGCGAGAGATAGGCCCCGCCGAGGCCGGCGCAGGCGCCCCCGAACAGCACGGAAAGGAAGCGAACCTTGCGAACCTTGAGCCCGAGGGCATGGGTTGCGACGTGGTCGTCGCCGATGGCGCGGAGCGTCAGGCCCGAACGGGTGCGCCAGAGAAACCACGACACGGCGGCGACGAGGGCGACGGCCGTGTAGACGAAGGCGTCCTGTCCGAACAGCAACTGCCCGATACCGGGAAGATCCGAGAGGCCGGGAATCGCGAGATGCGGCGCCGGATCGCGCTTGATGCCGACGTAGCCCGCGCCGACAAGGCCCGACAATCCGAGGCCGAGGATGGTCAGCGAGAGGCCGGAGGCGACCTGGTTCGCTGCGAGCCCGACGGTGAGGATTCCGAACAAGGCGGCGAGCAGCAGGCCCGCGACGGCGCCGCCGACCGCACCGAGAAAGGTCGAGTCGGTCTGCATCGCCACCGCGAAGCTCGCGGCAGCGCCGAAGATCATCATTCCCTCGACGCCGAGGTTGAGCACCCCGGCGCGTTCCGCGACGAGTTCGCCGATGCCGGCGAGGATCAGGGGTGTGGCGGCCGCCAGCACCGTGACGAGCACCATCTGAACGATGTCGAGGGTCATGGCCTGCTCCGACTTCGCTTACGGGACGGTCCGGCTCGACGGACCTCCCGGCACGAGCGTGACGTGGTAGCGGGCGAACACATCGGCCCCGAGCACGAGGCCGAGCAACAGACCCTGGAAGGCGCGAGTCAGATCCAGCGGCAGCCGCAGGTCGATCTGTGCGCCTTCGCCGCCGATGGTGGTGAGCGCGATCACGAGCGCCGCGATCAGGATACCCGGCGGCGAGAGCCGGCCGAGGAAGGCGACGATGATCGCGGTGAAGCCGTAGCCCGGCGAGATCTCGGGCTGGAGCTGCCCGATCTTTCCGGCGACCTCGCTGATCCCGGCCAGACCCGCCGCGCCGCCGGAGATGGCGAAGACGGCAAGCGTCAGCCGTGCATCCGAGAAGCCGGCGAAGCGCGCGGCGCGCGGGCTCGCGCCGACGACTCGCACCTCGAAGCCGAACAGGGTTCGCGCCAATACGACCGTTGCAAGTACCACCGCGACGAAGGCGACGAGTACGCCCGCATGCAGCGTCTCGCCGTCCATGAGGTACGGCAGCCGCGCCGCCGCGTCGAAGCCGACGCTCTGCGGGAAGTTGTAGCCCGCCGGATCGCGCAGGGGGCCGCGGACCATGTAGTCGAGCAACAGTTGCGCGACGTAGACGAGCATCAGGCTGGTCAGGATCTCGGAGACGCCGAGACGAACCTTCAGGATCGCCGGGATCATCGCGAAGGCGATGCCGGCGAGCGTGCCCACGATCAGCATCGCCGGCAGGATCCAGAGGGTGAACCCCTCCGCGCCCTGCGTCGCGACGCCGACCCAGCCGCCGGCCAATCCGCCGACCACGAACTGGCCCTCGGCACCGATGTTCCAGAGGTTCGCGCGGTAGCAGAAGGCCAGCCCGGTTGCGATCAGGGCCAACGGGGCGGCCTTGAGGGCGATCTCCTGCAGCGACCAGACTTCGCTCAGCGGCGTGACGAAATAGGTGACGAAGGCGGCGGTGGGCGAGACGCCCAAAGCCGCCACGGCGATGCCGCCGATCAGCACCGCCGCCACGAAGGCGAGGGCCGACGAGAGGATGTCGAGCACCGGCGAGCGGCGGGTGCGAGGCACGAGATCGAGGCGCATGAGGGCTACCGGTCAGTGCGCATGGGCGGGGGACGGCATGGGCTCGCGCGGATGCGCCACGTCCGCGACCGGTGGGGCGTGATCGCTCGATCCGCCCATGAGCAGGCCGATCGCCTCGCGACTAGTCTCGCCCGCGGGCACCGCGGGAGAGAGCGTGCCGTCGTGCAGCACCGCGATGGAGCCGGCGATCTCGAACAGTTCGTCGAGGTCCTGGCTGATGACGAGGATCGCGGTGCCGCGTGCAGCGAGATCGATCACCGCCTGCCGGATATGCGCGGCGGCCGCTGCGTCGACGCCCCAGGTCGGCTGGTTGATGACGAGGACGCCCGGCTCCGCCTGGATCTCGCGGCCGACCACGAATTTTTGCAGGTTACCACCCGACAAGGTCCCAGCGGCGGGGTCAGGGCCCGCCTTGCGCACGTCGAAGGCCTCGATCACGCGCTTGGCGAGGTCGCGCGCGGCCCCGAGCCGGATCAGGCCGAACCGGGTCAACGATGCGGTCGGATAGCGCGAGAGCAGGGCGTTCTCGGAGAGGCTCATCAGGGGCGCGGCGGCGTGGCCGTTGCGCTCCTCGGGCACGAAGCCCGCGCCGAGGCGTCGGCGCGCGTTGATCCCGAGCGCGCCCACCGGCTTGCCGTCGAGGCGCACGGAATCCGGCTCGGGCGCGCGGGACTCGCCTGAGAGCGCGGCGAAGAGTTCGGCCTGACCGTTGCCGGCGATGCCCGCGATCCCCAGGATTTCGCCGCCGGCGACACTGAGCGACACGTCGTGGAGCGCGGTGGCGTGCAGGTCAGGGGCGGGGAGCGAGAGACGATCGAGCCGCAGGCGCTCCCGGCCGACGGCTCCGCCCTCGCGCGGCGTGACCTCGCGGACCGCGCTGCCCACCATCATCGCGGCCAGCGAGCGGGCGGTTTCCTCGCGCGGGTTGCAGGCCCCCACGACCTTGCCCCCGCGAAGGATGGTGGCGCGCACGCAGAGCCGGCGCACCTCGTCGAGGCGGTGGGAGATGTAGAGCAGTGCCCGGCCTTCCTCGCGCAAGCGCTCCAGCACGGTGAACAGCACCTCGGCCTCGCCGGGGGTGAGCACCGAGGTCGGCTCGTCGAGGATGACGAGGCTCGGATCCTGCAGCAGGCAGCGGACGATCTCGATGCGCTGGCGCTCGCCGGCCGAGAGCGACCAGACCGGGCGATCCGGATCGAGATGCAGGCCGTAATCGATGCCGAGCCGCGCGATGCGGTCGGCCAAAGCCCGGCCGGACAGGTCCTTCGGCATGACGAGCGCGATGTTCTCGGCGACCGTCAGATTCTCGCACAACGAAAAATGCTGGAAGACCATGCCGATCCCGAGCCGGCGGGCGGCCTCGGGATTGGGCAGTTGCACGATGTCGCCTTTGTGCGTGACGACGCCCTCGGTCGGCTCCAGCAGGCCGTAGAGGATCTTCATCAGGGTCGACTTGCCGGCCCCGTTCTCGCCGAGCAGTGCGTGGATCTCGCCGGCCCGGATCTCCAGGTCGACGCCGTCGTTCGCCGTGAAACTCCCGAACCGCTTGACGATGCCGTAGGCCCCGAACAGGGGCGTCGGCCCCTCCTTCGAGCGGCGGGCGAGGGCAGAAGCGGGGAGGGTGGCATCCATGTCAGGATGTACCGAACAGATTTCGTGCCAGTTGGCTGTGCTGTTCGCGAAGCCGGCGCGTGTCGAGCCCGATTGGATGGCCGTCGATCACCCGCCATTGCCCGGCGACCATCACCCGGTCGGCGCGGTGCGCGCCGCAGAGCACGAGGGCCGCCAGCGGATCGTGACTGCCGGAAAAGCGCAGTTCGTCGAGGGTGAACAGGGCGAGGTCGGCCTCGCGGCCCTCCGCGATCCTGCCGATGTCGGAGCGCCCGAGACAGGCGGCCGAGCCTTCCGTCGCCCAGCGCAGCGCGTCGAGATGGGTGACCCGCTCCGCACCGTAGGTGAGGCGGTTCAGCATCAGGGCGTGGCGGACACCCTCCATCAGGTTCGAGTTGTCGTTCGAGGCCGAGCCGTCGACCCCGAGGCCGACGGGGCTACCGGCGGCCTCCAGTTCGCAGGTCCGGCACTGGCCGGAGGCCAGGGTCATGTTGGAGGTCGGGCAGTGGCAGACGCCGACGCCCGCTTTGCCGAGGCGGCGAACCTCGTCGTCGTTGAAGTGGATGCCGTGGGCGAGCCATGCGCGCGGGTTCATCCAGCCGACCTCATCGAGGTAGTCGACCGGACGCTGGCCGAACGTTGCGAGGCAGTAGGCCTCCTCGTCGAGGGTCTCGCCGAGGTGGGTGTGCAGGCGGCAATCGAAGCGCTCGGCGAGGCTTGCGCTCTCGCGCATCAGCCGCTTCGTCACGTTGAAGGGCGAGCAGGGCGCGAGCCCGATCTGCACCATCGCGCCGGGCGCAGTGTCGTGGAACAGCGAGAGCACGCGCTCGCTGTCGGAAAGGATGGTGTCGTCGTCCTGGACCAGCGCGTCCGGGGGCAGGCCGCCGTCGCGCACCGACACGCTCATCGAGCCGCGGGTGACGTGGGCGCGGATGCCTAAGCTCCGCGCCTCCTCGACCTGGATGTCGACTGAGGCCTCGAGGCCTTTGGGAAACAGGTAGTGGTGGTCACCCGCCGTGGTGCAGCCCGACAGCAGCAACTCGGTGTACGCGAGCCGCGTCGCGAGGCGGAACGCCTCCGGGGTGAGCTTGTCCCAGACCGTGTAGAGGGCCTTCAGCCAGGGAAACAGCGGCTTGTTGATCGCCAGCGGATGGGCGCGGGTGAGCGTCTGGAAGAAGTGGTGATGCGTGTTGACGAGGCCTGGAATGACCACGTGCCGCGCGGCATCGAAGGTCTCGTGCACCGGCGCCGACGGCTGGCCGCCCGAGGGTACCCGCTCGACGATGCGCGTCCCCTCGACGACGATGCCGCCGGCTGCGTCCTCCGCCAGGATCGCCAGCGGGTTCTTGATCCAGAGGCGCGAACCCTTCCTCGACAATGCCGTCATCCAGCCTCTCTCGGTTGTCGTGGGAGCTGCCGGCCGAACGGCCGGCGGATCCATCGTCAGAATACGTGCACGGCGATGCCGGCCAAGAACGCCTTCTGCTCGGCGCCCGGCCCGGCACCGCCCTGGGCGAAGGTGATGTCCTGGTCGACGCCGAACTTGTTGCGCCAGTATTCGAAGCCGATGAAGGCATCGAGCTTGCCCGGCTGGTCCCAGATCAGCTTGCCGACGTCGAGGACGAGGTTGGTGCGCGACAGGAACTCGACATTCGTTTGGGCTGCACCGGGGATCTGGCCGTTGCCCTTGGGCAGGACGATGTTGTTGAAGCCGGCGAGCTTCAGCGGGAATCCGCCGAAGAAACCGTCGAGCGGGATGCTGTAGACGATTTCGAATTCGGGGACGGTGTTGAATTCCGTGCTGCGGAAAGGCTGCGGCACGAAGCCGTTGCGGTTCCACTCCTTGTAGGCGTGCACCGCGATGTTGAGAAAGCCGATCGGCACGTCGAACGAGAAGACGAGACCGCCGACCACGTCGCGCTTCATCGGCCCGAAGACGGTATTCTTCGCATTGGCATCGAAGCCGAAGGACAGCGAAACGTCCTTGACGATGCCGGTATAAGCAAAGGCGGTCGTGTTCGTGAGCTTGTTCAGGCTGAGAGACCCACGGTACAGGCCGTAGGCTTCGGTGGCGCCGAAGTCGTACAGCAGGGGCCCCCCGGGGGCGTTCGCGGTTCCGGCGGGGTCCTGGTTGCCCGACCTCAGAATGTCGAGCGAGAAGAAGTTGGTGCCGTACTCCCAGGCATCGGCATGCGCGATGTTGAGCACGTCCTTGGGGATGTCGGCGCCCTGCAGCGGGTTCGTCGAGCCGGGCTTCGGCACGCCCGGCTCGGAGCCGTTGAAGACATGGCGATAGCTGATCTGCGTATCGGCGAAGAGGAAGAAAGGCACCTCCTTCACCGGTGCCGCCTCGAGGGCCCTGTTCCTTTTCACCGTGTCGAGATCGGCCGCCACGGCGCACCCGATCATCCCGAGCGACACAGCCGCCGTCGTGAGCCCCCTTGCGAACATCGTTCTTCTCCTCATTCGCAAAATCTGAGGGAAGGGCAGCAACCGATATGCCATCGAAAGCAGTCGGATCGACGTCGGATCCTGCTGTTACAAAACCGCAACATCTTCTGAGCTGCCCGAAGCCTCGCCCGAGTGCCAGCCCTCAAAACGGCCCGTGAACGGCAAGGCGATGTGCGGCACGCGGCGCGGCTGTGTATGCACGCTTAAGAAGCAGCGGAGACCGCGGGGCGCGATTTGCGGCCGGTCTGCGCGATCGGTAGCCATAATGCCGGCACGCGATCGAACCGATGACGATCTGCGCGCGCTCACCGGCTGGACCGATACGGCGACGGCCGACGGGCCGCCCAGAGGCCTGCCGATGCCACGTTGCAGGCGGTGCGAAACTGGTCTTAATCACCGGGGCGAATGCATACGAACGCCGTGCAGGTCGCGTGTCGGGAACCGAGACAAAAGTGCCTGCGTCCCCAACCCGCGCCGAAAGCCTGTCGGACCAGATCGCCAACGCCATCCTGGCCGGCGAGTTCGCGCCTGGAACCCATCTCGACGAGCAGATCCTTGCCAAGCACTTCGGTGTTTCGCGCACGCCCGTGCGCGATGCCTTACGGCTGCTCAACGGAACCGGCCTGATCGACCTGCGCCCGCGGTTCGGGGCGACCGTCCGGACGATCACGCCGGACGAACTCGACATGCTGTTCATCGCCATGGGCGAGATCGAAGCGACCTGCGCACGCCTCTCGACGCTGAGCATGTCGTCGGCGGAACGTGGCGGGCTTCGGGTGCTCCACGAACACATGGGAACTCTCGCCGAGGCCGGCGACCACGACAGCTACGTCGTCGCCAACCAGGAGTTTCACGGGCTTCTCTACGCTGGCGCCCACAATTCCGTGGTCGACGAGATCGCCCGCAACCTGCGGCGGCGCCTGACACCTTACCGCCGGATCCAGTTCCAGGCCGCAGGGCGGCTCGCCCGCTCGCATGCCGAGCACGGTCTCGTCGTGCGGGCCATCCTCGCGCGCGACGCAGCGGCCGCGAACTCCGCCATGCTCGTCCATATGAGCGTCGTCGAGGATGCCTTCGTGGCGGTCGATGCCGAAAGCGCGGCCGCGCGTGAAGCCGCGGGCGAGCGGGTCCGGGAGCGTCGCACGCGGATTGCGGCGCCGGTGCGCGCCGGCAAGGCGCGCCCGCCGCGCTGACGGCCTGCGATTCGACCGGGCCGACTGCCCATCGGATTGCCAGAACGGCCGAAACTTCGCGCAGAGAAGTGTATGGTTTGTGCAGGCGTTTCTGTCCGCTTGCATACATGATCGCCGGACGTTGATCCGATTCAACGGCCTGCGAGGCAGTCCGCATGCCCAGCGTTCTCGAAGCCCAGCCGTCACCGCTCACCTTCGCTGCGTCGACCACGGCTCTCGTGATCATCGATATGCAGCGCGACTTCCTGGAGCCTGGCGGCTTCGGCGAAAGCCTCGGCAACGACGTCTCGCTCCTCGCCGCCGCCGTGCCGCCGACGCAGGCTCTGCTCGCTGCGGCCCGCGCGGCTGGATTGCTCGTCGTGCATACACGCGAGGGCCATCGCCCGGACCTCTCCGACGCACCGCCAGCCAAGCTGGAGCGCGGTGAGCCGACCGCGCGGATCGGACAGCCAGGCCCGATGGGCAGGATTCTGATCCGCGGCGAACCCGGGCACGACATCATCCCCGCACTGAAGCCGTGGGACGGCGAGCCGGTGATCGACAAGCCGGGCAAGGGCGCCTTCTACGCGACCGAGCTCGCCGAGGTGCTCGCGGCCCGGAACATCGCGACGCTTCTCGTCTGCGGCGTGACCACCGAGGTCTGCGTGCACACGACGGTGCGGGAGGCCAACGACCGCGGCTATCGCTGCGTCGTCGTCGCCGACGCCTGCGGGTCGTACATCCCAGAATTTCACGAAGCCGGCCTCGCGATGATCAAGGCGCAGGGCGGCATCTTCGGCTGGGTCTCGGACTCGGGCAGCGTGATCGCCGCCCTCAGCCGACACACGTGATCCACTGCGCGGGCGCGGTGCCGCCGCCCCGCCGGACGTAACGGAGGGCATCATGGCAAGTGGCATGACCACGACGGCCGCGGCGAGCGGCCGACCGGCCCTCTGGGTGCCCGGCGACTGGAACGCCTTCTTCGGCTTCGGCACCAACATTCTCGTCAACATGCTGGTGCTGACCGGCCTGCTGCGCTTCGTCCTCGGCATGCCCGACGCGATCACCTTCGGGCGAATCCTGCCCGCCGTCGGCCTGATGCTCTTCCTCTCCACCGCCTATTACGGCTGGCTCGGCTATCGCCTCGCCAAGGCGACCGGCCGCGACGACGTCTGCGCGCTGCCCTCCGGCATCAGCGTGCCGCACATGTTCATCGTGGTCTTCGTGATCATGCTGCCGATCAAGCTCTCCACCGGCGATCCGGTGAAGGCCTGGGAGGCGGGGCTCGCCTGGGTGTTCATCCAGAGCTTCATGCTGATGGCCGGCGGCTTCATCGCCCCCCTCATCCGCCGCATCACGCCGCGCGCGGCGCTGCTCGGCACGCTGGCCGGCGTCTCCGTCACCTTCATCGCCATGCGGCCGGCGCTCGAACTCATCCAGACGCCGGTGATCGGCGTCGTCGCCTTCGCCATCATCCTGCTCGCCTGGTTCGGCGGCGTGCGCTACCCGGGCCGCCTTCCGGCCGGGCTCGTGGCCATCCTGTTCGGCATGGCGGTCGCCTGGGGGGCGAAGCTGTTCGGGATCGATATCGGTGGGGTCAGCGGCCCCGGCCTGACGAGCGCGCTCTCCGGCATCGGCTTCTCGGTGCCGCTGCCGGCCGTCGACCACGTCTTCGGCGGCTTCGAGTTCATCGGGATCATCCTGGTGACCGCGATCCCCTTCGGCATCTACGATCTCGTCGAGGCGATGGACAACGTCGAGAGCGCGGAGGTCGCGGGCGATGCCTACCCGACCACGCGGGTGCTCACGGCGGACGGCGTCGTCAGCCTGATCGGCTGCCTGATGGGCAACCCCTTCATCAACGCGGTCTATATCGGCCATCCCGGCTGGAAGGCGATGGGCGGGCGGATCGGCTATTCCTTCGCCACCGGCATCGTCGTCCTGCTGCTGGCCTGGTTTAACCTGATCTCGCTCATTTCCAGCGTGGTCCCGGTCGTCGCGATCTCGCCGATCCTGCTCTACATCGGCATGCTGATCGGGGCGCAGGCCTTCCAGGAGACGCCGCATTCGCACGCGCCTGCGATCGTCCTGGCCTTCGCGCCGCATCTCGCGGCCTGGGCCAAGACGCTGATCGACGGGGCACTGGGGGCGGCCGGCACCAGCGCGGCGGTGGTCGGCATCGACAAGCTCGGGCAAGTCGGCGTGCTCTATCACGGGCTCGCCGTGCTCGGCGAAGGCGCCATCCTCGGCGGCCTGATCCTCGGCGCCATCGCCGCCTTCATCATCGAGCGGGATTTCCTGCGGGCCTCGGCCTTCGCGGCGGCCGGCGGGGTGCTGACCTTCTTCGGCTTCATGCACGGACCGGCCGTCGGCTTCGCCGTGACCCCGACCTTGGCGCTCGCCTACATGCTCGTCGCGGGCCTCCTCTTCGCGGCGGCGCGCGGCGCGGTCCCGGTTCCGGCGATGGCGCAACCGGCGCACGCCCCTGCGGAATAGGATTTGCGGGCGGACCTCGTCCGGACCGTCTGGAGGGATGCATGACGGATACACCGAAGAACCCGGCCTTCGATCACGCGGCTTACGCCTCGGCCGCCGCCGCCATGCTCGCGCTGCCGATCGACCCCGCCTGGATGCCGACGATCGTGGCGAACCTGCGCGTGCTCCACGCCGCGGCCGATCACGTCGGCACCTTCCCTCTGCCGGACGAGGCCGAAGCCGCTTCGATCTTCACGGCGTGAGGCAGAGACACGTGAGCGAACAGGATTGGGCCACCGCCTCGGCGGCGACGATCGCGACTTCCGTCTCGGCCGGATCGGTGAGCGCCCGGACGATCGTCTCCGCCGCGCTCGATCGGATCGGCCGGATCGACCCCGCCGTGAACGCCTTCACCGACGTCCTGGCGGATCGCGCTCTGGCCCGTGCGGATCGTCTCGACACGGCGCGCGGACGAGGCGAGGCGCCCGGAGCGCTCGCGGGCGTCCCCTTCGCGGTGAAGAATCTGTTCGACATCGCCGGCCTGCCGACGCGGGCCGGGTCGCTGATCAACCGGGAGCGGGCGCCGGCCGAACGGGATGCGACGCTGATCGCCCGCATGGAGGCCGCGGGCGCGATCCTCGTCGGCGCGCTCAACATGGGCGAGTACGCCTACGACTTCACCGGAGAGAACATCCACGACGGCGACACCCGGAACCCGCACGATCTCCGGCACATGTCCGGCGGCTCCTCGGGCGGGTCCGGCGGAGCGGTAGCGGCGGGTCTCGTGCCGCTGGCGCTCGCTTCCGACACCAACGGCTCGATCCGGGTGCCCTCCGCCTTCTGCGGCTGCTTCGGCCTCAAGCCGACCTACGGGCGGCTCAGCCGGGCCGGGAGCTTTCCCTTCGTCGGCAGCCTCGACCATCTCGGGCCGATGGCGCGCTCGACCCGAGACCTCGCCCTCGCCTACGACGCCATGCAGGGGCCTGATCCGGCGGATCCCGCCATCGCCGGCCGAGCCACGGAGCCCGCCTCTCCCGGCCTCGACGAGGATATGGCGGATCTGCGAATCGCCGTCGCGGGCGGCTATTTCGCCCGCAGCGGTGACGTGGACGTCTTCGCGGCCGTCGCGCGGGTGGCCGACGCCTTGTCCTGCACGCGCTCTGTCGAGATCCCCGAAGCCGCCCGTGCCCGGGCATCGGCCTACGTGATCACGGCCGCCGAGGGCGCAAGCTTGCATCTCGACCGCCTGCGCGAGCGGGCAGGAGAGTTCGACCCGGCCGTCAGGGACCGGCTGATCGCCGGAGCGATGCTGCCGGCGCCCTTCGTCGAACGGGCCCAGCGCTTCCGCCGCTGGTACCGCGCAGCCGTGCTCGATCTGTTTCGCGAGGTCGACGTCATCCTGGCGCCCAGCACGCCCTGCCGGGCGCCGCGTTCGGGCCAGGCGACCTTCGTGCTCGACGGTGTCGAATTACCGGTGCGCCCCAATATCGGCCTGTTCACGCAGCCGATCTCCTTCATCGGCCTGCCGGTCGTCGCCGTGCCGGTCCGGCTCGACGCGGGTCTGCCGCTCGGCGTGCAGATCATCGCCGCCCCCTGGCGCGAAGACCTCGCGCTTCGGGTGGCCCACCACCTCGAATGCGCGGGCATTATCCGCGCGCCCGTCGCGAACCTCGCGTGACACCGATGCGCATCGACGATCCCGTGGCGAAGGCCGAGGTCGAAGCGGCGTTCGCCCGCTACGAGGCGGCGCTCGTCGGCAACGACGTCGAGACGCTGGAGGCGCTGTTCCACGACGATCCGCGTACGATCCGCTACGGCGGGGCAGAAAACCTCTACGGCATGGACGCGATCCGCGCCTTCCGCCGGTCCCGCTCGCCGCAAGGTCTCGCCCGCAACCTCTCGGGCACGGTCATCACCACCTACGGACGCGATCTCGCCGTCGCGATGACGTTGTTCACGCGCGAGGGCGCCTCGGATCGCGTCGGGCGGCAGAGCCAGACCTGGATACGGTTTCCCGATGGCTGGAAGGTCGTCGCGGCCCATGTCAGCGAGATCGAAACCTAACCCGGCATCATCCGCAGGCGCGATCCTTCCGGCTCACGGCTTTTCGATTTTCTCAAACGTCTCCTTCTAAGCTTTTCAGGTTTTCCGGGAGACCAGCGAAGGTCATCTTCACTCCATCAGATGGCGGGCAGCGCCCCGCCACCGCCCGGACTTGATGGAGACCACGATGACCCGCCTTCTCACCGCATCCGCCCTGGCCCTCGCGCTCGTCGGCGCCGTGCCCGCCGCCGCCCTCGCCCAAAGCTACAACGCACCGGCCGGCATCCCGGCTCAAGCAGCACCGGGCACCTCCGTCGAGCAGGGCGCAGGCCACGGCTGGACCGCCGCCACGCCGGGCACCTACGACAGCCTGACCACCGGATCGGTCACGCAGCGGTCGCATCAGAACGGGACGGCCCGCCGCTAACCCGCGGGATGTCGCGACAGGACCGACGAAGCCGGCCCCGCAGCTGCGGGGCCGGCTCGCTTACGTCAGGATTCCCTCAGCCGAATTGCGGAGAGTTTCGTTGCTCCGATGCCAACGGCTCTCGGCTTCAGCTGCAGCCCGTCGTCGAGCCGCAGGTGTCGCACTTCAGGCAGGTCCCGTTGCGCACGAGGGTGAAGTTCGCGCATTCGGGGCAGGATTCGCCGACATAGCCCTTCATCTTCGCCTCGGCCCGGCGGTCGGCAGCCGTACGCTCGGGCTTGGCGAAGGGAAGTGCGTCGACGAGGGCCTCGGCCTTGCCGGCGAGAACCGGGTCGAGCTTCAGCGCGGTCGAACCCCGCATGGCGTGGACCGTGCCGCCGGCTGGGGCGCTCAGGCCGGTGGAGGCGGCTGCGACTCCGGTGACGGCGCCGGCCGGGCCGCCGTGGATCAGCGTGAGCCGGTCGGCCGAGCCGCGCAGCAGGCCGCGGGAGACCACGCTGGAGGCGGCGGGGCCGGGCTTGCCCGCCTCGCGGGTGGTGTCGCTCTCGCCACCGCCGAGGACGGTCGAGCCGATCTCGGACGGATTGACGTGGGCGAGGTCCGAACGACCGAGATACGAGATCGCCAGTTCGCGAAACACGTAGTCGAGGAGCGAGGTGGCGTTCTTGATCGCGTCGTTGCCCTGCACGAAGCCCGAGGGGTCGAACCGGGTGAAGGTGAAGGCCTCGACGTATTCCTCGAGCGGCACGCCGTACTGGAGGCCGAGGGAGATCGCGATGGCGAAGTTGTTCATCAGCGAGCGGAAGGCGGCGCCCTCCTTGTGCATGTCGATGAAGATCTCGCCGAGGCGCCCGTCGTCGTACTCGCCGGTACGCAGGTAGACCTTATGGCCGCCGACCACGGCCTTCTGGGTGTAGCCTTTCCGCCGGTCGGGCATCTTTTCGCGGGAGCGGATGTGCTCGATGCGCTCGATGACACGCTCAACGATGCGCTCGGCGGCGATCGTCGCCTTCGCGGCGGCGGGCGCCTGGATCAGGGCCTCGACCGCATCCTCCTCGTCGTCCTCGTCGGCGATCAGCGCTGAGTTCAGCGGCTGCGACAGCTTGGAGCCGTCGCGGTAGAGGGCGTTGGCCTTGAGCGCCAGGGTCCAGGACAGGCGGTAGGCCGCCTTGCAATCCTCGACCGTGGCGTCGTTCGGCATGTTGATGGTCTTGGAGATAGCCCCCGATATGAAGGGCTGCGCCGCCGCCATCATGCGGATGTGGCTATCGACCGAGAGGTAGCGCTTGCCGGTACGGCCGCAGGGATTGGCGCAGTCGAACACGGAGTAGTGTTCGAGCTTGAGGAAGGGTGCGCCCTCCAGCGTCATCGCCCCGCAGATGTGGATGTTGGCCGCCTCGATGTCCTTCTTCGAGTAGCCGAGGAACGGCAGCAGCTCGAAGGTCGGATCCGTGAGCTTCTCCTCGGGCACCTTCAGCGTGTCCCGCAAAAAGTCGTCGCCGAGGTTCCAGCGGTTGAAGACGAACTTGATGTCGAAGGCCGATTTCAGGCCGCCCTCGATCGCCTTGATCTTGTCGTCCGTGAATCCCTTGGCGCGCAGCGAACCGGGGTTGATCGCCGGAGCCTGGCCCATGGAGCCGTGGCCGACGGCGTAGGCTTCGATCTCGGCAATATCGCTCTCGCGATAGCCGAGCGAGCGGAGCGCATCGGGGGCGGCCCGGTTGATGATCTTGAAGTAGCCGCCGCCGGCCAGCTTCTTGAACTTCACCAGGGCGAAGTCGGGCTCGATGCCGGTGGTGTCGCAATCCATCACGAGGCCGATCGTGCCGGTGGGCGCGATGACGGTGGCCTGGGCGTTGCGGTAGCCGTGGGCTTCGCCGAGGGACAACGCACGATCCCAAGCCGCACGGGCATGGTCGCCGAGGTCGCCCTGCGGGATGTTGGCGTGGTCGAGCGGGACGGGCGCGATCGAGAGAAACTCGTAGCCCTCCGCCTCGCCATGCGCCGCGCGGCGATGGTTGCGGATGACCTTGAGCATCGCGTCGGCATTGTCCTCGTAGGCCGCGAACGGCCCGAGCTCGGCCGCGATCTCGGCGGAGGTGGCGTAGCTGACGCCCGTCATGATCGCGGTGAGCGCGCCAGCGAGCGCCCGGCCCTTATCGGAATCGTAGCCGAGGCCCATGGTCATCAGCAGGCCGCCGATATTGGCGTAGCCGAGGCCCAGCGTCCGGTACTTGTAGGACAGCTCCGCGATCTCCTTCGACGGAAACTGCGCCATCATCACCGAGATCTCGAGCACCACCGTCCAGAGGCGGTTGAGATGCTCGAAGGCCTCGACGTCGAAGCGCTTCGAGGCGCGGTCGTACATCGTCAGCAGGTTGGCCGAGGCCAGGTTGCAGGCGGTGTCGTCGAGGAACATGTACTCGGAGCACGGGTTCGACGCCCGGATCCTGCCGCCCGACGGGCAGGTGTGCCAGTCGTTCATCGTGGTGTTGAAGTGCAGGCCCGGATCGGCCGACTGCCAGGCCGCCTCGCCGATCTTCTCCCAAAGGTGGCGGGCGTCGACTTCACGCGTCTTCGACGAGTTGCGCTCCTTGAGCTGCCACTTTCCGCCGGCATCCACCGCGCGCAAGAAGTCGTCCGTCAGCGAGACGGAGTTGTTGGAATTCTGGCCGGCCACCGTGAGGTAGGCTTCCGAGTCCCAGTCGGTGTCGTAGACGGGGAAGTCGATCTTGGTGAAGCCCTGACGCGCGAACTGCACGACGCGCTTGGTGTAGCCATCGGGCACCATCGCCTTGCGGGCAGCCTTGATCTCGCGCTTGAGGGCCGGGTTGCGCTCGGGGTCGAAGCAGGCGTCGCCCTCGGCCTCGCACTGGGTGCAGGCCTTCATCACCGCGGTAAGGTGCTTCGAGACGACCTTCGAACCGGTGACGAGGGCGGCGACCTTCTGCTCCTCCTTCACCTTCCAGTCGATGAAGGCCTCGATGTCCGGGTGGTCGATGTCGACGATGACCATCTTGGCCGCGCGGCGTGTGGTGCCGCCGGACTTGATCGCGCCGGCCGCCCGGTCGCCGATCTTGAGGAAGCTCATCAGGCCCGACGACTTGCCGCCGCCGCCGAGTTTTTCGTTCTCGCCCCGCAGCATGGAGAAGTTCGAGCCGGTGCCGGAGCCGTACTTGAACAGGCGCGCCTCACGCACCCACAGGTCCATGATGCCGCCCTCGTTCACGAGGTCGTCCTGGACGCCCTGGATGAAGCAGGCATGCGGCTGCGGGTGCTCGTAGCTCGATGCCGACTTCGTCAGCTCGCCGGTGCGGTAGTCGCAGTAATAGTGGCCCTGGCTCGGGCCATCGATGCCGTAGGCCCAATGCAGGCCGGTGTTGAACCATTGCGGCGAATTCGGCGCGACCATCTGGCGGGCGAGCATGAAGCGCAGCTCGTCCATGAACGCGGCGGCGTCCTCTTCCGAGGTGAAGTAGCCGCCCTTCCAGCCCCAGTAGGTCCAGCAGCCGGCCAGCCGATCGAACACCTGCGTGGAGGTGATCTCGGAGCCGACACGCTCGGCCTCGGGCAGCTCGGCCAGCGCCGCCTCGTCGGCGACGGAGCGCCAGAGGAAGGAGGGGACGGAATTCTCCTCGACCTTCTTCAGCCGCGCGGGCACGCCGGCCTTGCGAAAATACTTCTGCGCCAGCACGTCGGCGGCGACCTGGCTCCAGCTCTCGGGAACCGAGATGCCGTCGAGCCGGAACACGACCGAACCGTCGGGGTTGCGGATCTCGCTCACCGCCTCGCGGAACGGAATCGTCGCGTAGGGGGACTGGCCTGCCGTGGTGTAGCGCCGCTCGAACCGCATGAATCGCTTCTCCCTGGACGCGCAGGGCGCGCCCCGCCGACGACCCCGTCGGCATGGCTTGAACACATGAGACAATCGCCCGGCCGGACAACGGATTCGGCAGCAAATGCAGAGATTTGCCGAACCTCGCCGCGACATGCGTGCGGGGGGTGCGTACCCCGCTCCGCGCCGTCCGAAGCGTTGACCGGACCCTAACGCTGGGGCACGCGGCTCGTCAACAACTGGTGCTTTGCCGGCTGGTTGCCCCAAGATGTAGTGTTTTGCGCACCAAAATCTGTGGAAAACCCCGGCGTCGCGCTAAGTGCCGATCCGGCCTCGCCGATTGCCCGGCATAAAATTTTTGCTCCACAGCCTCCCTGGCAAGTGCCGCGTCGGAGACCTCGCTCGAACCGTCGGAATGTGGCGGACGTGTCGCACATGCAGCAGTTGGCGGGGCCAGGACCGGGGGCTGTCGCCGCCTGCCCGGGCCGTCCGCCACGCTGGACTTGAGCAGGGGCCCCGCTCATAAGAGCGGCGCCGACGGCAGGCCCGCGCGCCGCGACGAGGAACCATGGCCCTCAAGGACACGCTGCTTCGCATCTTCACCTGGTGGAACGGTCAGACCGTTTCGCTGGCCATCATGACCGCGCGCAGCGGTCAGTTCGTCGGCGCGGACGAGTTCGGCAACAAGTACTACAAGGCGCTCGGTCCCCTGATCGACCGATCGGTCGGCCCGGAGCGGCGCTGGGTGATCTACAACGGCTATGCCGACGCCTCGAAGGTGCCGCCCGGCTGGCGCGGCTGGCTCTGCCACAACGGCGACATCCCCCCGAGCGAGGAAGACTATCAACCCCGCGAATGGCAGAAGGCCCACGTCGCGAATACGACAGGCACCTCCGAGGCCTATCGGCCGAGGGGGTCGCAGCTCTCGCGGGGAGCGCGTCCCGCCGCGACCGGCGATTACGTGCCGTGGTCGCCGGGGGAATAGACGCCCCGGCCTGATCCCGCTCCGCATCGTTCCTGTCCGCGAACCGTTGCAAGCGTCGCGGAGCGCTGCTCAAGCCGCCCTTTTTCCACCAAGCTTCCCGTGTCCATAGCGCCCCATGCCGGCGCAGCTCCGGCCTCACGCCCAGCACAGTTTCGAGAGGGGCGCGCCTTGAGCCGCAGATCCGCACGCTTTCTTCGTCCCGCCGCCCTGGTGCTGGCGGCCCTCGGCCTCGCCGTGGGTCCCGCGCAAGCCGACAAGATCAAGAATCCGACCGCCGTCTTCTCCGGCCTTGACAAGATCACCGGCCGGATCGTGTCGTTCGAGGTCGCCGTCGACGAGACCGTGCAGTTCGGTGCGCTGCAGCTGACGCCGCGGGTCTGCTATTCGCGCCCGCCCACCGAGACGCCGAAGACCACGGCCTTCCTCGAGGTCGACGAGGTCACCCTCGACAACAAGTATCGCCGCATCTTCACGGGCTGGATGTTCGCCTCGAGCCCCGGCCTCCACGCCATCGAGCACCCGATCTACGACGTCTGGCTCGTCGATTGTAAGGGCGGCACCGACGTGATCGCCGAGCTCAAGGAGCAGGAGGACACGCCGGCGCTCGCCTCCCGCACCGACAAGAAGAAACGCGACAAGGCGGGCGACCCGACGAAGGCGACGGCCCAAGTCAACCAGCAGGGCCAGGTCGACGTCGAAGGTCCGCGCGGCGTGCCGGTGCAGCCCAAGCAGAAGCCGTCCCGAAAATTCTTCCCGACGAACGAAGGCCCGGGTCCGGCCCCCCCGCCGCAGCGCGAAGAGACGATCTTCGACCGGATCTTTCGCTGAGGCATCAAAGCGTGCTGCCGTTTCACAGAAACGGCAGCACGCTTTGCGTTATCGCGATCGCATGATGGTTTCGGAAAACCGGATTCCACTTTTCCGCATCATGCTTCAAGCCGCGATCCTGCCGCGCGCGCTCATGAACGGGCCGACCGGCGCGCGGGCGGCTGCGAACGAGCCGAGCCCGATCGGCTTCGGCATGCCGAGATAGATCGCCTCCATCCCGCCGGACCGCCGATAGGTCTCGTGCCAGAAGCCGGAGCCGGCGGGATCCTTCGCGAATCGACTCCACCAGCCCTTGTGCGGCTCCGAGCGGGTGAAGGCCTCGAGGCTCTCGAAATCCCGCCAGTACTGCCGCATGCCGACGTGGTTGAGGGCATAGAGCACGCTCTCGTGCGCCAGCAGCCCGTCGGGCTTTTCGCGGTTCAGATCTCCGAGCCGGCGGCCGATGCCGAGGAGTGCTTTCAGGCCGCGCCAGGTGGTCACCCGGAAGCCGAGATAGACCACCACGAGATCGGGATAGCCGCCGAGATCGACGGAGATTCGTCCGGGGCCGATAGGCGGGGCTTTTGGGTCCGTCTGGTCCGTCATGGCCGCGTCTCCTGCCGAGGCGGTCAGCATAGGCGCAATGCCGATCGTGTGGGCAAGTTCCTCGCCGGCAGCCGGCCAGTGGAGCGCTCCACCGCACTGGCCGTCCTTCAAAGGCGGAACGGCCCAATCACGGCCGCTCGGAGGCGAGTGCCGCAAGGGCCTGGGCCCCACCGACACCCCGGTCGCAGGGCCAGATCGCCCAGTCCGCCTCCTGCGCCACCGCCTCGTTCAGGCGGCGCTTGTAGATGTGGCGCGGCACTTCCTCGACGCCGAACTGGCCGAGATGGTCGGTGAGGAACTGGGTGTCGGCCAGCTGATAGCCGCCGGCGCGCAGCCGCGCGACGAGGTGGACGAGGGCCACCTTCGAGGCGTCGCTGACCTCGTGGAACATGCTCTCGCCGAAGAAGGCCGCACCCAGCGAGACGCCATAGAGGCCGCCGACCAGCCGGCCCTCGCTGTAGACCTCGACCGTGTGGCAGCGGCCGGCATCGAACAGCGCGCCGTAGAGATCGCGGATCCGAGCGTTGATCCAGGTCCGGGCGGTGTCGCGCCTGGGTGCGGCGCAACCCGAGATCACCGCCTCGAAATCGCGGTCCGAGACCACCTCGAACACGTCCGAGCGCACGGTGCGGGCAAGACGCCGGGGTACGTGGAAGCGGTCGAGCGGTAGGACTCCGCGGGCGCGGGGCTCGACCCAGTAGATCGTCGGATCGTCCGCGTCCTCGGCCATCGGAAAGATGCCGGCGGCATAGGCCTTCAGCAGGATGTCCGGCGTGATGTCCACGGGAGTGCGATCGTGCATCCCCCGTTCTCGCGCGCCGAGCCTGCGAACGCCAGCCGCCTCAGACGCCGTCCAGGCCGACGGTCTCCAGAAACCCTTCGAGCCAGTGGATGTCGTAGAGGCCGTTCTGGACATCGGCGTTGCGCACCAGCGTGCGGAACAGCGGCAGCGTGGTGTCGACGCCGTCGACGACGAACTCATCGAGCGCCCGGCGCAGACGCATCAGGCACTCGTTGCGGGTGCGGCCGTGCACGATGAGCTTGCCGATCAGCGAATCGTAGTGCGGCGGGATGCGGTAGCCCTGGAACACCGCGGAATCGACGCGCACGCCGAGGCCGCCCGGCGGGTGGAAATAGGTGATCAGGCCGGGAGAGGGCCGGAAGGTCGAGGGGTGCTCGGCATTGATCCGGCACTCGATGGCGTGGCCGGTGACGTGGATGTCCGACTGGCCGACCGAGAGCGGATTGCCGGCCGCGACCCGGATCTGCTCGTTGACGAGGTCGATGCCGGTGATCATCTCCGTGACCGGATGCTCGACCTGGATCCGGGTATTCATCTCGATGAAGTAGAAGCGCCCGTCCTCGTAGAGGAACTCGATGGTGCCGGCGCCGAGATAGCTCAGCTCCTGCATGGCCTTGGCGCAGATGCCGCCGATTTCGGCGCGCATCTCGGCGTTGAGCGCGGGCGAGCCGCCCTCTTCCCAAACCTTCTGGTGGCGGCGCTGCAGCGAGCAGTCGCGCTCGGCCAGATGGATGGCATTGCCCCGGCCGTCGCCGAGGATCTGAACCTCGATGTGGCGCGGCTTCTCCAGGTACTTTTCGAGATAGACCGCGTCGTCGCCGAAGGCGGCCTTGGCCTCGGTACGGGCCATGTTCAGCGCCTCTTCGAGGTCGGCCTCGGTGCGCGCGACCTTCATGCCGCGCCCGCCGCCGCCCGACGCCGCCTTGACCAGCACCGGATAGCCGATCTCGGCTGCGACCTTCTTCGCCTCGTCGGTGTCGGTGACGCCGCCCTCGGAGCCGGGCACGCAGGGAATGCCGAGGCGCTTGGCCGTGCGCTTCGCCTCGATCTTGTCGCCCATCGTGCGGATATGCTCGGCCTTGGGGCCGATGAAGCCGATATTGTGGTGCCCGAGCACCTCGGCGAAGCGGGCGTTCTCCGAAAGGAAGCCGTAGCCGGGATGCACGGCGTCGGCCCCGGTGATCTCGCAGGCGGCGATGATCGAGGGGATGTTGAGGTAGCTGTCGCGGGCGGCCGGCGGGCCGATGCAGACGCTCTCGTCGGCGAGCCGCACATGCATCGCGTCGGCATCCGCCGTGGAGTGGACGGCGACGGTCGCGATCCCGAGCTCCTTGGCCGCCCGCAGGATGCGCAGTGCGATCTCGCCGCGGTTGGCGATCAGGATCTTGTCGAACATCTTTTCGGACTTACTCAATCACAAGAAGGGCTTCGCCGAATTCCACCGGCGTGCCGTCTTCCACGAAGATCGCCGTGACGGTGCCGGCGCGGGGCGCCACGATGTCGTTGAAGGTCTTCATCGCCTCGATGAGCAGCACCCTGTCGCCGGCCGCGACCTTGGAGCCGACATCGATGAAGGGCTTCGCCTCGGGCGAGGGGCGCAGATAGGCGGTGCCGACCATCGGCGAGGGCACCGCACCGGGATGGGCCGCGCCCTTGGCGGGCACCGCGGGCGTGCCGGGAGCGGAGGCGGCGACCGCCACGGGCGACGGAGCGGCCGCGGCGAGGGGGGCGGGCGCCACCTGCACCGCGATCTGCTCGATCTTGCGGGCGACGCGGATGCGCAGGTCGCCCTTCTCGACCTCGATCTCGGTGAGATCCGTCTCGGCGACCATCTTGGCGAGTTCGCGCACGAGTTCGGGATCGAAGGGTTCGTTCTTGGCCATCGCCTGCCGTCTTATGCGTCGGGTGAAGGGGGCTGACGCCCCTGAAGGAGATGCGCGAGCGCGTCGAGCCCCGCGCGGTAGCTGTAGGCGCCGAATCCGCTGATCACCCCGGCACAGACCGGCGCGATCAGCGAGACATGGCGGAAATCCTCACGGGCATGGACGTTCGAGAGGTGGATCTCGACCGCGGTGACCCTGGAGCCGGTGATCGCATCGCGCAGCGCGATCGAGGTGTGGGTGTAGGCGGCGGCGTTGATCAGCACGCCAGCCCCCGCCTCGCCCGCGTCCTGGACGAACGTCACGAGCTCGCCCTCGTGGTTGGTCTGGCGGAAGGTCAGCGCAAGCCCAAGCTCGCCGGCGCGCGCGACGCAGTCCCGCTCGATCTCCGCGAGGGTGGTCGAGCCGTAGATGCCCGGCTCGCGGCGGCCGAGCAGGTTGAGGTTCGGCCCGTTGAGGACGTGGATGGCGCGCATGGACCCTTAAGGTTGCGGCGGCCGGGCGAAAAAGCGTCCGGCCGGGGCGGAGCCGGTCTTAAACGACCGGCGAAGGCTGCGACAAGGGGACACGCGATCATGTCCCCGTCGCGCGATCGGTCGCGCTCAGCAGCTGGCGTGGCCGCACTGGCGGATGTCGGCGATCGTCTTCTTCATCGGCTCGACGCCGACGGCGCCCGGAAGGATCTCGTCGCCGATGATGAAAGCCGGGGTACCCGACAGGCTGAGCTTGTCGCCGAGACCCATGTTCTCGGCGAGCGCGGCCTTCACCTCGGGGCCGGCGGCGTCCTTCTTCAGCTTCTCCAGATCGAGGCCGAACTCCTTGGCGACGGCGAGCGCGCGCTCCGCGTTGATGCGTCCCTTGCTCTCCAGAAGCTTGACGTGGAAGTCGAACATCTTGTCGCCCTTGAGCTGCTGCTTGGCGGCGAGCGCGATCTTGCTGGCCTCCACCGACTCGTTGCCGAGCACGGGAAAGTCCTTGAGCACGACCTTCAGCTTCGGGTCGCCCTTCATCAGCGTCTGCACGTCGGTGAGCGCCTTGCGGCAATAGCCGCAATTGTAGTCGAAGAACTCGACCACGGTGACGTCGCCTGCCGGGTTGCCCGCCGTGACGCTGTGGGGGGAATCGACGAGGGTGGCGCTCGCCTCCTTGAGGGCGGCGGCCTGCGCGAGCTTCTGGGTCTCCTGCTGGCGGCGCTCGCCCTCGGCGACGGCCTCCTGGAGCACCTCGGGATTCTTCACGAGGTAGTCCTTGACGATCGCCTCGATCCCCTTGCGCTGCGAGTCGGTGAACGCAGCCGCATCCTCGGCCGACACGGAGGAGACGGCACCGAAGGCGACGGCCAGGACGAGGGCAAGCGCGGAGACGGAGCGGAGCAGGGGCATCGATGTCCTCGACGAGATCGGGGCGGGCCTCGCAACGGGCGCTGGGAGGCGGTGCGCTTCGGGTCTTGCGTTAGCGGCGGGGTTAGGCGTTTTCGCGGCGCGTGGTCAAATCACGGGCGCGTCGGCGGATTCGCCGCCGGCCCCGGCAGCGAAGGTCCGTCGCGATGTCCGACGATCCGATCGAGCGCCTGCGCCGGATCTGCCTCGCCCTGCCGGAGGCAAGCGAAAAACGCGCCTGGGGCGACCCGACCTTCCGGGTGCGCGACCGGATCTTCGCGATGCCGAAATCCGGTGACGGCCGCCTCTCGGTCTGGATGAAGGCGCCGCCGCACGCCCAGGAGATCCTGATCGGCGCCGACCCGGCGCGCTTCTTCGCGCCGCCCTATGTCGGCCCCAAGGGCTGGGTCGGCATGCGGCTCGACGCTGCGCCGGACTGGGAGGAGGTGAGGGCACTCGTCACCCGCAGCTACCGGCTGATCGCGCCGAAGCGGTTGGCGGCGCGGGTGGCAAAGTCGGCAATGCGGATTGAGCTTGCCAGCAATGGAATCCCGATCGATCGAGACGCGATGACCAACTCCCAAAAAATCTCGCGGCGCGTCCAGGCCGTGGCGCCGTTCCTGGCGATGGACGTGATGGCCGCCGCTGCCGCGAAAGTGCGGGCCGGCGACAGCGTGATCCGCATGGAGGTCGGCCAGCCCTCGGCCCCTGCCCCGCGGGCGGTGATCGCGGCGGCGCAGTCCGCCCTCGCCGACGGCCGGGTGCCGTACACGGAGGCGCTCGGCATGCCGGCTTTGCGCGAGCGCATCGCCCGGCACTATGCCGAGACTTACGGCGTCGCGGTGGCGCCGGAGCGGGTCGTCGTCACCACGGGCTCGTCGGCGGGGTTCGTGCTCGCCTTCCTGGCGCTGTTCGATGCCGGGGCGCGGGTGGCGGTGCCGCAGCCGGGCTATCCGGCCTATCGCAGCATCCTGCATGCCCTCGACCTCGTGCCGGTACCGCTGGTTCTGCGCCGGGCCGACCGCTTCGCGCCGACGAGCGCGCTGATCCGGGAGGCGGAAAACCTCGACGGGGTGCTGGTGATGAGCCCGGCCAACCCATCCGGCACGGTGATCGCGCCTGCCCGCCTCGCGGAACTCTGCGCCACCACGAAGGCGCTCGGCCTGCCCTTCATCTCGGACGAGATCTATCACGGGCTGAGCTACGGCGTGCCCACCGCCACCGCGCTGCAGTTCGACCCGGACGCGGTCGTCATCAACTCGTTTTCGAAATTCTACTGCATGACCGGCTGGCGCGTCGGCTGGATGGTGGTGCCCGAGACCCTGGTCCGCCCGATCGAGCGGCTGGCCCAGAACCTCTACATCTCGGCACCGTATCTCTCGCAGGTGGCGGCGCTGACGGCCTTCGATACCCTCGACGCGATCGGCGCGATCCGCGACGGCTACGCCGAAAACCGGAAAATCCTGCTCGACGCGCTGCCGGGCCTCGGCCTCGGCGAGGCGCATCCCGTCGACGGGGCCTTCTACCTCTACGCCGATGTCGGGCGGCTCACGGACGACGCCACCGCATTCTGCCGCCGGATGCTCGACGAGGCGGGGGTGGCGGCGACGCCGGGTCTCGATTTCGACCCGGCGCAAGGCCACCATCACGTCCGATTCTCGTTCGCCGGCTCCCAGGGCGAGTGCACCGAGGCCGTGCGGCGATTGCGGGCGTGGTTGTGCTAGACGCGACGGGAAACAGTGAAGACGACGAAGCCGTCGGCTCCGGCGTCACAGCCCCCTCGATCGCGTCCGCTCAGGCGGCCATCCGGCCCGTCACACCGTTGCCGCTGACACGGACGGCCTCGGTGCAGGTGGCGTCGAACGCGGTGAAGGCGGTCGAGGCCTTGTCCCAGTCCGAAGCGCGCACGCTGTCGACCATGAGACGGGCCTGACGGCCGGCTTCGGCGAGCATGTTGCGAAGAGCCATGTCGAGTCCGGATTCCACTGCCGCGTCCGCACCGGGGCGCTGGGCCGCGGCGGCGTCGGCCGGCGCGAGACCGACGAGGAGTCCGGCGAGGCCGCGTTTCCAGGTGGCGAGATCGGAGGGCAGCCGCGCGACGAGCGTGCCGGCCTTGTCGGCCTCGTCGCCGATCAACATGGCGCGGCTCGCCGTCTCCAGGCCGACGAGGCGGGTGATCGCGGCGGAGATTTCCGTACGGGCCTTGTCGGTGCCGGCGGCGATGCGCTCGACGCTGGACGAAATCTCGCCGGTGGCCTGCTGCTGCTGGTCCATGACGTCGGCGAGGGCGCGCATCTCGGCGGCCGCCTCGGCGACGGCACCGCTCTCGGATTCGACCCGGAGATTGGCGCGCTGCACGGCGCCGGCACCGGCGGCGACGGCTTCGCGGGTATGGGCCACGGTATCGCGCATGGTCGTGAGCTCGCCGCGCAGGCCGTCGAGACGGGTGCGGATCTCCTCGGTCGCCTTGGCGGTCTGACCCGACAATGCCTTCACCTCGCCGGCGACGACCGCGAAGCCGCGACCGGCCTCGCCGGCGCGGGCCGCTTCGATGGTGGCGTTGAGCGCCAGCAGATTGGTCTGGGCCGAGATGCTGGCGATGGCGGTGGCCATCTCCTCGATCTGCGCGGCCGCCCGCTCGAAGGCGGTGAGGCAGCCGGCGATCTTGGCCGAATGGGTCTCGATGGCGCCCATGCGGGCACCGGCCTGCGCGATGTCGCCGGCACAATCGGAGATGCCGGCGCGGGCGCGCTCGGCGGTGGCGGCGGCCTTCTGCGAGCGCGCGGCGATCTCGGCGGTCGAGACCGCAACCTCCTCGCTCGCGGCGGCGATGGTACGAGCTTGGTCGGCGATCTGCACAGCGTCGTGGGTGAGCCAGCCGATCGCGGTACCGGCCTCGGAAGCGTCGGCGGCAATCCCCGCCTGACGGCGCAGGAGATCCATGTCGATGGCGACGGGCGCCGGCTCGACGATCACGGCCGGCGCAACGAGAGACACGAGCGTAGAGGCGGTTACGGCGTCCACACTGACGCGAGACTTGCGGAATCGTCCGAGCATTGTGGTGGAGTCCCCCCGCAAGCCGCAGAAACCGGCTCGACAGCGCCCACCATTAAACCACAGATGCAAAGCGCTGGTTAACGCAACTTGTCGGGACGCCTTCGGCAATAGCCAACGGATGCTGCACCGCAGAAACAACTTAGGTTGCGAAATACATGCGCATGCCCGCGATCCCGGTTCGGAGGAAGATCCGATACTTGGGTGATGGGGCGGTCGCGACAGAACGAAGCCGCCGAACCGAATGTTTCGGTGCGACGGCCTTGGAATCTCTCAGGTCCCGACGGCGAACCGGGATCCGGTTCGCCGGGAAGGGCTTACTCGCCGGTCAGGGCGGCCTTCGTGCGCGACCACCAGCCGGCACGCTTCGGACGGTCCGGATCGATCGGAGTCAGGACCACGGCGACCGGCTCCGGCGCGGGCTGATACACGGGGACCGGCTGCGGCTCGGCCTCCGGAGAGGCCAGGGCAGGCTCGACCGGCAGATCGACGGCATCCTGGATCGGAGCGTCGGCCTGCGCGGCCGGTTCCGCGTCGGCGCCATTGGCCACGGGCTCTTGATGCACCGGCTCCTGGGCAGCCTCGGCGGAGACGGCCATGACCGTCTCGGCACTGACCGGCTCCTCGGCGGCGGCGACATCGCCGGACTCTGACTCCTCCGATCCGTTGTCGTCACCCCGGTCGGCGCGGCCACGTCCGCCACGCTCGCGCTCGCGCCCACGGCCACCGCGGCGGCCACGGCGGCGGCGGCGTCCTGCGCCGTCGCCGTCAGCGTCGGTCGCGGTCTCGTCGCGGTCGGCATTCGCCGCGACTCCGGTCTCACCGATCTCGGCGTCGCTCCCCTCGTCGGAGCCGGCTTCGATCTCGTCGGACGCTTCGCCGGACTCGTCCGACTCGTCGCCCTCGCGGCCGTTCTCCTCGTCGGACCCGGTGCGGCCGCCGCGACGGCGACGACGGCGACGACGGCGACGGCCGTTCTCGTCGCTCGATTCGTCGCCGGCCTCGCGGGTCTCCGCGCCGTCCTTCGCCTCAATCTCGGTCTCGACCTCTGTCTCCTCCGCGACCTCGTCCTCGATCTCGTCGTCCTCGGCTTCGTAGACCGGAGAGATGGCGAGGGCGCGCACGCCCGTGACCGGCCCTGCCGCCTTCACGGCGAGTTCGCCGCGCTCCAGCAGGTAAGGCGAGCTCGCCACGAGACTGTCGTCGGCGGCGATGGTGACGGTGACGCCGAAGCGCATCTCAAGCTCGTGCAGATGCGCGCGCTTCTGGTTGAGGATGTAGAGGCAGGCTTCCGTGCGGGTGCGGAGCACAAGGTTGTGGGTCGCGCTCTTGACCAGCGCCTCCTCGATCGAGCGCAGGGTGTGGAGCGCCACCGACGAGGTGGCCCGCACGTAGCCCGAGCCGCCGCAATGCGGGCACTGGATCGACGAGGATTCGAGCACGCCGGCACGGATGCGCTGACGGCTCATCTCCAGGAGGCCGAAGGGCGAGATCCGGCCGACCTGGATGCGGGCGCGGTCGTTCTTGAGGGCCTCGTTGAGGCGCTTCTCGACGGCGCGGTTGTTGCGCTTTTCCTCCATGTCGATGAAGTCGATCACGACGAGGCCGGCGAGGTCGCGCAGGCGCACCTGGCGGGCGACCTCGTCGGCCGCCTCGAGGTTCGTCTTGAGTGCGGTATCCTCGATGTCGTGCTCGCGGGTGGCGCGCCCGGAATTCACGTCGACCGAGACCAGCGCCTCGGTCGGGTTGATGACGAGGTAGCCACCAGAGCGCAGGGTGACGTGGGTCGAGAACATCGCGTCGAGCTGCTGCTCGATGCCGTAGCGCGTGAACATCGGCGTCGCGTCGGTATAGGGCTTCACTACCTTGGAGGAGGTGGGCATCAGCATCCGCATGAAGTCCTTGGCCTCGCGGTAGGCGTCGGCGCCCGCGACCAGGACCTCCTCGAGTTCCTTATTGTAGAGATCGCGGATCGCCCGCTTGATCAGCGACCCCTCCTCGTAGACCAGCGCCGGCGCGGTCGAGGACAGCGTCAGCTCCCGCACGCTCTCCCAGAGCCGCATCAGGTACTCGAAGTCGCGCTTGATCTCGGGCTTGGTGCGCGAGGCGCCGGCCGTGCGCAGGATGATCCCCATGCCCTCCGGCACGTCGAGATCGGCCACGACCTCCTTCAGGCGCTTGCGGTCGGCCGCCGAGGTGATCTTGCGGGAGATGCCGCCGCCACGACCCGTATTCGGCATCAGCACGGAGTAGCGGCCGGCGAGCGACAGGTAGGTGGTGAGCGCCGCGCCCTTGGTGCCGCGCTCTTCCTTGACGACCTGGACCAGGATGATCTGGCGGCGCTTGATCACCTCTTGGATCTTGTAGTGACGACGATAGGCGCGGGGACGCTCGGGGATTTCGGCCATCGCATCGCCGGCGCCGCCGGTCTGCGCGACGCGGGGCTCGCCGTCCTCGTCGACGGAATCGTCATCCTCGTCGGAATCGTCCTCGTCTTCGTCTTCGTCGTCCTCCGAATCCTCGTCGGAATCGTCGTCCTCGTCTTCATCCGCGTCGGCGTCGTGCTCGTCCTCTTCCTCGGAGACGTGCGCATCGGACTCGGCCTCGGTCGGCGCCGCCGCGATGGCTGGCTCGGCATCGGCTTCGGCCGGATGCGGCGCCTCGGAGATGGCGGCAACGTCGGCGGGCTCCGGCGATGGCTCGTCGGCAGACGTCTCTGCGGGCGCGTCGTCCGTACGGTCGGCGGCGTCGAGGACGCCAGGCGGCAGTTCCGAAGCGTCGCCGCTGACGCCCGGCTCGTGCGCCGTCGCGTCGGACCGCGCCTCGTCGGCGTGATTCGCGTCATGCTCCCCGGAGGCCGGCGCGTGCTCGTCCTCGGCGCTGACCGATTCGTCGGTCTTGGCGG
>NZ_VRVE01000219.1:0-381 GCF_008040035.1 Methylobacterium sp. WL9 | reverse complement strand
ACGACCCCGATGGGATCCGCGGTTTCATCAATCGGACCGGTCGAGCCTTCACACCCTTGAGGCCGCACGACAGACCGCATCCGCATTTCCTCGGCTGGCACAGGGAAAACTGCTTCAAGCAATGAAATCGGTACGGAAGCGCCAGCTTGAGAGAGGAAGCTGCCATTCTGAGCCGGCACCACGCGCCACCGTCCTCGATTCCTCGTCGCGACCCACTCTGTAACCACCGTGTAACCACGGCCCTCAAAGAGGCTTACGAGCGGCATTCAAGGAATCGAAAAGCCTTGTCTTTCGAAGGGGATAGAGTGGTGCCGGTTGCGGGACTTGAACTCGCGACCTACCGCTTACAAGAGCGCGAATCTTCCCGTTCGGCAGTTTCAA
>NZ_VRVE01000218.1:0-415 GCF_008040035.1 Methylobacterium sp. WL9 | reverse complement strand
TGACGATGTCCGGACCGTTCGCTTCGACAGGCCGGATATGGGCAGCAGCGACCTCGGCCCGCCCACCGCCGTTCAACAACTTCAGTCCCGTCAGCGCACAGCGCTCATCGTAGGCACCGAGAACAACGCGTCGGAAAACGCGATCTCGGACGATCCGCGAGGTGATAAAGGCCACCCGCTCCCGCACCTGTTCGAATGCGAAGGGCGCTTGCTGCTCAGCAAAGCCGGGATCAGCGATGCGCTCGTCCATTCGCGGTAGCACAACACGTCGTTCGTCCAGGCCAAGGCTGAGGATACGATCGAAATCAGCCGGTGAGATCGGTCGAACAGCTGACTGCGCACGTCCCGAGATCCGGCCCTGATCGTTCAGAACGCCTCGCTCCAGGACACCGCTTTCATCAGCGAACGGCACCGG
>NZ_VRVE01000217.1:0-424 GCF_008040035.1 Methylobacterium sp. WL9 | reverse complement strand
ACGCGATCCTGCGGGCGCCGCCGGGCGCCCGCGAGGACGTGCGGGCCCTACCCGCCCTGATCGGTGCGGCGCTCGCGGGACTGCCGGCCGCCGGCATCCTGGTGCCGGCCATGACGCTCGCCGCGATTCTCCTGGCGCTCCTCACCGCCGCGCTCGCGGCCCCGCGTCTCGTGCCGGCGGTGGCGATTGGCCTGTTCGCCATCGGCCTTGCCCGTGCGCTCCAGATCCGCCGCGGCAGCGACCGCAGCGACCTGCGCCAACGGGAAAGAGCGGCTGCGGAGGCCGGGCTTGGCGACCTGATCCTCAGGATGCCGGCGGTGCGCGCGCACGGCTCGGCGATGTTCGAGCGCCGTCGCCACGAGGATCGCCGGCAGCAGCACGGCGAGGGCGAGGGCCGGCGCGCGGGCATAGGCCAGCGCGCCCT
>NZ_VRVE01000216.1:0-440 GCF_008040035.1 Methylobacterium sp. WL9 | reverse complement strand
CCGCGCCGCGCCCGGCCGAGACGCGGCCGTCGAGGCTGGCGCTGCCGTCACCGAGCGTGCCGCTCGCCTTCGCATCGATCGGCGGCAGACCGGCCTTGCGGGTCTCCGGCGCGACGAGGCGCGAGACCGTGAGGGCGTAGCGCCCCTCGGGCCGCTCCGCGGACCCATGCAGGTCGGCGTCGCCGTCGAGGGTGCCGGAGAGCGCGAGACCGGGCGAGGCGATGCGGGCCAGCGCCAGGGGCAGGGCGCGGATGCCGATCTTGAGGTCGAGCGTCTGTCCCGCACGGCCCTGGACGGTCACGCGGCCCGTGCCGGCGGCGAGGCTCAGGCCGTCGATGACGGCCGCGCCGTCCGCGATCGTGACGCTGGCGGGGCCCGTGAGCGCGACCCGGTCGCCGCCGCGCGCCGCCGAGAAGCGCTGCAGCTCGATCCGCGTGGCC
>NZ_VRVE01000215.1:0-440 GCF_008040035.1 Methylobacterium sp. WL9 | reverse complement strand
TGCCGGAGCAGCCGGACGTGGCGGAGCGGCGGCAGCCGGAGCCGCCGGCTGGGCCGGAGCCGCAGCCTGAGGCGAGGCCTCGGGTGCCTGCGGCGCCTCGACCGGAGCGGCGCGGGCAGCAGCATCCTCTTCGGCGCGGCGGCGGGATTCCTCGGAAGCGCGACGGCGGTGCTCGTCGTCCTGCTTGCGGCGATCGTCCTCCTCGCGGCGGCGGGCCTCCGCCGCGTCGCGCTCGCGCTGCTCGGATTCGTCGCGTTCGCGGCGGGCACGCTTCTCGGCGTCGGCCAGCGCACGCATCTCCTGCTCGCGCTTCTGCGAGTCGGCCAGAGCGTTGGCGCGGGCGTCGCGCTCCTGCTCGCTCAGCGTGCGCAGCACCATGCCGGAGCCCGAGCGTCCGGCCGGGGGCCGTGCGGGGGCGGGCGCCACCGTCGGCGGCGCAG
>NZ_VRVE01000214.1:0-451 GCF_008040035.1 Methylobacterium sp. WL9 | reverse complement strand
GCGCGGTGCTCGCCCATGTCGGCAGCGCCGGCTATCTCGATGCGGCCCGCGCCGGCGCGGTCGACGCGACGCAGGCCGTGCGCTCGCCGGGCTCGGCGCTCAAGCCCTTCGTCTACGCATTGGCCTTCGAGAACGGCATCGCCCACCCCGAGACCCTGCTCGACGACCGCCCGGTGCGCTTCGCCGCCTCGTACGCTCCGGAAAACTTCGACCTCGGCTTCCACGGCACGGTGACGGCCCGCTACGCCCTGCAGCAGTCGCTGAACGTCCCGGCCGTCGACCTCCTCGACGCGGTCGGCGCCGCCCGCTTCATCGCCCGCCTGCGCGGTGCCGGCGCGCAGATCCTGCTCCCGCGCGACACCGCCCCCGGCCTGCCCGTGGCGCTCGGGGGGCTCGGCATCACCCTGACCGACCTCGCGCGGCTCTATGCGGGGCTGGCGCGGGGCGGTGT
>NZ_VRVE01000213.1:0-452 GCF_008040035.1 Methylobacterium sp. WL9 | reverse complement strand
CCAGTTCCGGTGTGGGATCCTGACGATCGGCCGTGTCGAGCTGCGAGAGGTAGCGCGACACGCTCTCCTCGATCTGCTGGCGGCGCCGGTCGAGCTTTCCCTGCGTGAAGTTGCGGTCGCGGTTGTTGACCGCCTTGAACTTCGAGCCGTCGATCGCGACGCGCGTCCCCGTCAGAAGGCCCATCTCGCGGCACAAGGCGACAAAGCGGGCACAGACCCGCCCGATGGCCGGTCCGTTCTGACGGCGGAACTCGGCAATGGTCTTGTGATCGGGCGACAGCTGGCCCGTCAGCCACATGACCTCGACGTTGCGGCCCGCTTCACGCTCCAGACGTCGGCTCGACGGGACCCGGTTGAGATAGCCGTAGACGTAGAGCTTCAGGAGAGCTGCCGGATGGTAGCCCGGTCGTCCCGTCCGTGCCGCATCGACACCCGCGAAGCCGAGCGCGCCA
>NZ_VRVE01000212.1:0-463 GCF_008040035.1 Methylobacterium sp. WL9 | reverse complement strand
GCGCCGGGTCTCGGCCGGGGTCCGGCTGCCGGCGATGCGCCGCGCGGTCTCGCGCGGATCGGGGATCGGTGAGGCCATGGCGACCGGGCTCGCAATGCTGGAAGCCCTGGAACATAAAGTGAACATCACGCGCGGTCGATGCACATATTTCGTGCATCCGCGGCGTTTGCCCGGAAAACCGGCCCCGGGGCGGTGCGCAGCCCGGCCTTCCCGGTTGGCGGCCTGCGAAAATCCGTTAAGGGCGCGGGATGATCTCGGCCCTGATCCATGTGGCGCGGCCGGCCGATCCCGAGGCGATCGAGCGGCTGGCCGACACGCTGAGCGCCCTTGTGGCGGGCGTGGCGGCGGGGCTCGTCGCCGATGCGGTGATCGTGTCGGAGCGCATGAGCGACACCCTGGAGATGATCGCGGACGCCTCCGGCGCCACGCTCGTCGGCAGCGGGGCGGCCGGTCCGTGGCGGGC
>NZ_VRVE01000211.1:0-465 GCF_008040035.1 Methylobacterium sp. WL9 | reverse complement strand
ACGCTCTCCAAGGCGAGGAACGCCGTGCGCTCGCCCTTCGGCCTCGGGTTTCGCGAGGCGGCGCCCTCCGCGACCGGGTTCGGCGGCTGGCTGCTCGCTGTCCAGTCGAACTTCTCGCGCAACCTGCAGGCGGCGGTCGCGGCGCTGAAGCAGGGCGGCGCCTGGGGGCCGCTGGTGCTGTTCGGCTTCAGCTACGGCGTGTTCCACGCGGCCGGGCCGGGCCACGGCAAGGCGGTGATCGCCGGCTACATCGTCGCCGGCGAGCGCACGCTTCGGCGCGGATTCGGGCTCAGCTTCGCCGCGGCGATGCTGCAGGCGCTGGTCGCCATCGCGATCGTCGGCGTCGGCGTGCTGCTGCTAAACGCCACCGCCGCCGGCGTGACGCGGGCCGGGACGCTGATCGAAACCGTCAGCTTCGCCCTCGTCGCCCTCGTCGGCGCCGCCGTGACCTGGCGCAAGGCCGGC
>NZ_VRVE01000210.1:0-488 GCF_008040035.1 Methylobacterium sp. WL9 | reverse complement strand
CGCCCGCGCCGCCCGCGCCGGCCGCGCCGGCCGCGAAGCCGCAGATGGACGGCGCAGGCGACATCGGCGGCGGCATCGTCACCGGGCTGGTGAACGCAGCCACCGGCCTCGCCGGCATGCCCGGCATGGTGCAGCAGGCCGAAGGCGCTCTGTACGGCAAAGCGCTTGGCGCGATGGGCTTTCCCAACGTGGCCGACGCCGTGCGCAACGCGCCGTTCATGCCGACGCAGAGCACGGTCAACGGGCTGATTGAGAAGATTTCGGCCCGCTCTACAAGCCGCAGACGGGCCTGGGGCATCTCGCCCAGACCACGGCCGAGTTCGCGCTTGCGCGGCGGTCGGCCCGGGCGGCCTGATTCGTAAGATCATGGAGACCGTCGTCCCGGCGTTCGCGTCCGAGGGTGCGGGCCATCTCGCCAAGGGCACGTCCGCCGAGCCGTACGCCGCCCCGCTCGCCCCGCTCGCCGCGCTGGCCGGTGGCCTCGGCAC
>NZ_VRVE01000020.1:0-49205 GCF_008040035.1 Methylobacterium sp. WL9 | reverse complement strand
GCCCGGCAAGGCCGGCCCTGCCGGGCCGCGCGGGCCTGCCGGCTCTGCCGGTGCCACCGCGCCGCCGAAAACGCCGGCCCGCGCCCCGAAGGCCGAGTCGGAGACCGGCTCACGCAGTTCGCGCCGCCCCCCGCCCGAGCCGGATCCCGACCCGGATATCGTGCGGTAGCGCAGCCACCGTCACGGGCGGCGGGCGAGATCCGCGAGCAGGCTCGAGGCCACCACCGCCTTCGACACGGTCAGGCCCGACGACGCGATGGCGTCGATCGCGCCGCGGATCCGGGTCAGCGCAGGTCCACGGGAGGCGACCCAGGCGTCCAGGGCCTCCGGGCCGGAGCCGATGCCGCCCATGACCTCGGCCGTCAGGCTGCGATGGGCTGTGGAGATGCCGGCGACGGCACGCTCCAGGGCGACACGGTCGAAGGTGTCGGCGACAGGAACCCGCCGGGTCTCGGCGACGAGGGCGTCGAGGCGGAAGGCGTGCTCGATGGCGAAATGCGTGGCCGCGATCTCCGGCACCGAATGGCCGTCGGTCTCGGCCACCCGCACGATGTCGGGGGCCGAGATCAGCGCCTTGAGCGAGGCCAGCCGGCGCGCCGGTTCCTCGTCCATGCCGCGGGCGACGAGGTCGGCGCGCTTCGCCTCGATCTCCTGCGCGGCGTCCGCATCGATCACGCGGGGCAGGGCTTCCAGCACGGCGCTGACGCCCTCGCGGTAGCGCGCGACGATCGGCGAGAGGCCGCCCGAGAGATCGAGGTTGCGGATGAACCAGGTGATGCGATTGGCGAGCAGATCCTGCACCTCGGCGTAGAGGCCGAGCTGGTCCTGGCCGGGGAGGGCGCCGCAGAGCCGGTCGATGGCGAGGTTCAACTCCAGCAGTCCGAAGGCGTCACGGGTGACGGCGTAGGCTTTGGCGATGGTGGCGGCGTCCGCGCCGGTCTCGTCGATCAGCCGGGTGACGAGGGCCGGGCCGCCGCGGTTGACGATGATGTTGGCGAGCGCCGTCGAGACGATCTCGCGGCGCAGGCGGTGGCCTCTCACCGCGTCGGGGAACTGCGCCTTGAGCGCGGCGGGGAAGTAGCGCTGCAGTTCGCGGTCGAAATACGGGTCGTCGGGCACCGCGCTCTCGAGGATCGCGTCGTGCAGCGCGAGCTTGGCGTAGGCCAGCAGCACCGCATATTCCGGCCGGGTCAGACCCTCGCCGCGGCGCAGGCGGTCGTTAAGCGTGGCGTCGTCGGGCAAGTACTCCACGGCCCGGTCGAGCCGGCCGTCAGCCTCCAGCGCCTGCATCACCCGCATGGAGAAGCCGGTCTCGCCGGCCCCCCTGCGCAGCGCCAGGGAAAGGGCGAGCGTCTGGAGCTGATTGTTGCGCAACACCAGCGCGGCGACGTCGTCGGTCATCGCGACCAGCAACGCATTGCGTGCGTCCGGCCCGAGGCGGCCGTCGCGCTCGGGCGTCATCAGCGCGATCTTGATGTTCACCTCGACGTCGGAGGTGTTGACGCCGGCGGAGTTGTCGATGGCGTCGGTGTTCAGCCGCACGCCGGCCCGCGCCGCCTCGATGCGACCGCGCTGGGTCAGGCCGAGATTGGCGCCTTCGCCGACCACCTTGGCGCGCAGCATGGTGCCGGCGATGCGCACCGCATCGTTGGCCTTGTCGCCGGCCTCTTCCTCGGTCTCGGTCCCGGCGCGGACATAGGTACCGATGCCGCCGAGCCAGAGGAGGTCGACGGGCGCCTTGAGGATCGCCTGGATCACCTCGGCCGGGGCGGCTTCCACCCTGTCGAAGCCGAGGACATCCCGGATCTCGGGCGAGAGCGCGATGCTTTTCGCGGATCGCGAAAACACGCCGCCGCCGGCCGAGATAAGAGACTTGTCGTAATCCGCCCAGGACGAGCGGGGCAGAGCGAACAGGCGCTTGCGCTCGGCATGGCTCAGGGCGGCGTCGGGGGTCGGATCGAGGAAGATGTCGCGGTGATCGAAGGCGGCGACGAGTCTGAGGCTCGTCGAGAGCAGCATGCCGTTGCCGAAGACGTCACCCGACATGTCGCCGACGCCGACGACGCTCACCGGGTCGCGTTGCACGTCGACGTCGATCTCCTGGAAGTGGCGCTTCACCGCCTCCCAGGCGCCACGGGCGGTGATGCCCATGACCTTGTGGTCGTAGCCCTGACTGCCGCCCGAGGCGAAGGCGTCGCCGAGCCAGTGGCCGCGCTGCTGCGACAGGGCGTTGGCGATGTCGGAGAACGTGGCGGTGCCCTTGTCGGCCGCCACCACGAGATAGGCGTCGTCGCCGTCGTGACGCACGGTGTCGGCCGGGGGCACGATGCCGCCTTCGACGATGTTGTCGGTGAGTTCGAGCAGCGTGCGGATGAAGATGCGGTAGCTCTCGGTGCCCTCGACGAGCCAGGCGGCACGGTCCGAGGCCGGCGGAAGCTGCTTCGGGAAGAAGCCGCCCTTGGCGCCGACGGGCACGATCACCGCGTTCTTGACCTGCTGCGCCTTCACCAGGCCGAGGATTTCCGTCCGAAAGTCCTCGGGCCGGTCCGACCAGCGCAGGCCGCCGCGGGCGACGTAGCCGAAGCGCAGATGCACGCCCTCGACGCGGGGCGAATACACGAAGATCTCGAAGAACGGCCGCGGCAGCGGCATCGCCGTGACCTTGGCGCAGGCGAACTTGAATGAAATCGTCTCGCGCAGACCGCCCGCAACAGTCCGCTGATAGAAGTTGGTGCGGACGGCCGCCTCGATCAGGTTGACGAACCGGCGCAGGATGCGGTCGTCGTCGAGACTGGTGACGTCGGCCAGCCCCGCCTCGATCTCTTCGCGGATCGTACTTTGCGCCGCCTCGCGGTCGCCTTCGACGGCGGGGTCGAAGCGGGCACGGAACAGCGCGACGATCTTCGCGGACAAGGCCGCGTGCCGGCTCAGCGTCGCGGCGAGATAGTCCTGCCCGTAGCGGATGCGGAGCTGGCGCAGGTAGTGCCCGAGCGCCCGCATCAGCGCGGCCTCGCGCCAATCGAGCCCCGCTTCGAGCACGAGGCGATTGTAGCCGTCGGATTCCGCCCGGCGCTCCGAGAGGGCGAGCAGCGCGGCCTCCAGCGGCTTCTCCAGCCGTTCGAGGTCGACCGCCGCGCCGCTGGCGCGCTCCAGCAGCATGTCGTGCAGCCAGACCCGGATCTGCCCGTCAGGCAGCAGCACCCGATAGGTGCGCTCGTCGATCACGCGGAAGCCGAGATGTTCCAGCGCCGGCACCCGGTCGGACAACGGCAGCGCCGCTCCGCGCGAAAACACCTTCAACCTGACCTGGGAGGCCGGATCGGTGTCGCGCCGGCCGAGTTCGGCCGCGCGGGGATCGGCCTCCGAGAGCCGCTCCAGCACCGCGACGTCTGCGACGGCGACGCGCGGATCGAAGTTTTCGCGGTAGCCGACGGAGAAGGCCTCGGTGTAGCGGCCGGCCAGCGAACGGGCGCCGGGATCCGGCATCGCCTCCGCCAGGGCCTCGCGCAGTCCGTCGCCCCAGGTCCGGACGATGGCCGAGATGCCCTCTTCGAGGGTCGCGGATTCTCGGTCCTGCGTAATCTTCTCGACGAGGCCGACGATGACGTGGATGCGCGCCAGCGGCCCCTCGGAAAATTCTGGATAGGAGGCCGACAGCCGCCCGCCGAAGCTGTCCGCGAGGTAGGCGCCGATGCGGGCGCGCACGCCGGCGTCGTACCGGTCCTTCGGCACGTAGACGAGCAGCGACACGAACCGCCCGAACCGGTCGGGCCGCGACAGCACGCGCACACGCGGCCGGTCGGCGAGGTTCAGGATCGCCAGGGCGAAGCGGTGCAGCCGCTCTCCATCGATCTGGAACAGGTCGTCGCGCGGATAGGTCTCCAGTACGTCGATCAGGGTGCGGCCGGCATGGCTGGTGGGATCGAGCCCGGCGCGGGCGGCGACCTCCGCCACCTTGCGGCGCAGATAGGGGATCGTCCGGGCAGGGCTGCTGTAGGCGCTGGCGGCAAACAGGCCGACGATGCGCAGTTCACCAACAGGCTCGCCGTGATCGGCGAAAAGCTTCACCGCGATGTAATCGAGATGGACCGCCCGATGCACCCGCGAGCGGCGGCTCGCCTTGGTGACGATGATCGCCTGCGGCTCGTCGAGGAAGGCGGCAATCTCGGGCGTCATATCGACGAAGCTGCGCCCGAGGCGCAGGACCTGCACCTCCGGATCGCGCAGCAGGCCGAGTGCGGTGCCGGCGAAATCCGGCGCGCTTGCGCCGTCGAGGACATGTGCGCGCATGCCGAGCGGCGTGAAGTGCCCGTCGCGCAGCCAGTCGAGAAAGGCGGCCGCCTCGCGCACCTCGCCCTCGGGCAGCTGCGGTTGCACATCGCGAAATCCGTCGAGCAGCCGGTCGAGCAGGCCGAGCATGGTGCCGTGATCGTCCGTCACCACCGCCACGTCGGCGTAGACGCGGTCGAGATCTGCGGTGAGGCGCGTTCGGGCCTCGGCATCGTCGAGCCGATCGAGGTGGATGTGGATGAAGCTTTCGCGAGCCCCATCGCCCTGCGCCTCGGCCGTCGTCTCGCCGACGACCCGGAGGAGGGCGCCGCCGGCATCGCGCTCGACCCCGAGGATCGGGTGCGCCACGAGCAGCGGCATGAATCCCTGGCCGTTGAGCTCGGCCAGCGTCGAATCGAGCAGGAAGGCGCGGTTGTCGTTGACGACTTCGAGCACGGTGAGGTCCCGCGCCCGGCCATCCCGCTCCACCGTCACGTCGACGAGCCGCGCATCGGCCGCGGCGCCCGGCCGGCGAGGAGCGGCAAGATGTTCGTGGGCAGCGGCTGCCAGCGCACCGAGCGCCTCGGCCGAGTAGCGCACGAGATCCTCGGCCGGCACGCGCCCGAACAGGTCGCGCACGAGGCCTCCGGCTTCCGGATCCCGACCGGCGAGCGCTGCCGCGCTCGCGATCAGCGCCTCGCGCGCCGCGATATCCTCAGCGGAGGTGAGCACCGCTGCCGCGTCCAGGGTCATTTCGCAGGTCCTCGCCGACTCGCGCACGAACGTCGGCGCGTCCCGCCACCCGATCAACAGGATGCGACGCCCCGACGACAGCGTACCGCAGGAGCTTCGCGCGACGCCGTTGCACCCGCCGACGGCTTGGGCTACTCAACGCACACGGTCAGCACCCGTAGCTCAGCTGGATAGAGCGTTGCCCTCCGAAGGCAAAGGTCACACGTTCGAATCGTGTCGGGTGCGCCACTTCCGTACAGAACTGCGAACACCCGGCGCTGCCGATGATCCGGCGCTGATGACCGCTGTTTCCAGGCTAGCTTTGTCGCCGACGATACGGATGACGTCGGTGCCCACCTCGACGCGTTCGACGATCGCTTGAAGCCACGCTTTGCGGAACGGGATGTCGCCCGCGGTGACGTTTGCGCGCATCAGTTGGCCAAAACGCTCAATCAGCTCGGACGCGATCTCCGCCGGTGGACGTTCCGCGACCTGGATGCGGTCGAGTGCGGCCTTCGCCTGATCGCGCTCCTGTTTCAGGGTAGCCAGCCGGTCCTTCAGAATCTCGTCGAGGTCGGTCATCCCCTCTTCGACCATCTGGTACAACCGCTTCAGCTTCGCTTCCGCCGTCGTGACCTCCGCGCGCAGTGTGGCGACACGTCCATCGACCTGTGCGGTTTTCTCGTGCCGCATCGTCCACAACGAAGCCAGTGTCGCCCTTAGCCGGTCGGGCTGCAGCAATTCGGTGACGAGATGATCCGTCACCAGCGTGTCGAGCTTGTCCATGGGAATTGTCCGACCGGTGCAACCGGTCTTCCCGATCCGAGCGTTCGTCGAACAGTTGTAATATTTGTGCACGCGCCCGGATTTCGACGTGCCGGTGCGCAGGGTCATCGGACCGTTGCAGACGGTGCAAGTCGCCAAACCGGTTAGTAGGATCGGACCCGTGACGACCCGGGCCGGCATCGCTCGCGGGTTATGGGCCTTGAGAGTGGCCTGCACCGCTTCGAATTCCGTCGTTTCGATGATCGCGGGCACGCTGATCGGGATATGTTCGGTCACCGGTTTCTGGGTCAGCGTCTTCGAACAGCGCTTGTTGAAGCCCCACTCCCCGACGTAGGTGCGGTTTGTGAGGATGCCGTGGATCGTGGCCACGCCGAAGCGCGCACCCAGCCTGGTGCGGAAGCCGCGTTCGTTCAGGTGACAGGTGATCGACTTGATGCCCAATGGGCCGGTTTTGCCGTCACCGTGCCGGTACAGGCGGAAGATGAGCTTCACCGTTTCGGCCTCGACCGGATCGACGGCGAGGCGTTTCTTGACACGGACGCCACGCTTCTCAACCTCATCGAGCCCGTAGCCGAGCGGCAACGGCGCGCCGTTGTAAAAGCCCTGACGCGCGTTCTCCTTCATCGCCCGCAGGACGTGTTTGGCATTCTCCTTCGATTGATATTCGTCGAACAGAGCGATGACTTGACGCATCATCACCTGGGCGGGGTCGTCACCGATCTCCTGCGTGACTGAGATGAGCCGCACCCCGGCTTTGCCGAGTTTGCGTAGGTAGAGTTCCAGCGCGAAGCTATCGCGGAAGAACCGGCTGAAGCTGTGAACAGCGATGGCGTCGTAGGGGTGATCGTCGTCGGTCGCGCGTTCGATCATCTTCTGGAACTCGGGCCGGTTATCGTCTGTGCCAGAGGCCCCCGGCTCGACGAACTCACCGACCAGTGACCAGCCCTTGCTCGCACAGAAGGCCTGGACCTGCCGGCGCTGATCGGGGATCGACAGATCGCCTTCAGCCTGCCGACCGGTCGAGACGCGGAGGTATCCGCACGTGCGCATCGGACCGTCGGTCGGCGTTAGAGGGCGCACCTTGCGGGTGGGACGGCTCATCGATCGCCTTTCCAGATCCTGGCAGGAGACGTCAGCGACGGCGAAGGCCGAGGAGAGCAAGCCATCGGCAGCGATCGGCGCGCTGTTCGCGACGCGTGATCCTTCACGCGTGGAAGGCATCGGCTTTTGACCCGCATCATAACGTCATCGCGCGCAGAAGGTCGTCGAGTGCGGAGCCGAGGTAGGTCTCCAGAACCTCGAGTTCGGCTCGGCCGACCGGCACGGGTCGGGGTAGGTCGTCGACGACATCCGTAACGCCGGTCGTCTGGGATATCGTGCTTGTGCGGGGTGCACGCAGCGATATCCCAGTTAAACGTTGGGCGCAGCTCTCCTCCGCCCGGGCCAGCTTGGCGACGGGACGCGGACGCTTGGTCTGCTTGGCGCCGGTTACCGCGCCCGATCGTCCTGCCGGCTTCGATGCGCACGAAGCGCAAGCCGCCGGTGGAGCTGAAGTCTCGTACGCCACGCATCACGTGAGGTCCCGCGTTGACCGGCGGCCTACGCATCCGGGGCTGGCCGCCGGCCAGCGCGGGAAGGTTTGCCTCACCTTCCCCGGCGCGACACGCCGGTGTGGCGGACTGAATGTCGAGCTGCCCTCGACGATGTCCTGCGAACCGATGTGCAAGACGAGGATCACCGCATCTCGACGTGGACGCAAGGCCTTTGGATGACCTTGAACCAGCTCGGCGATGCCGGCCGAGACAGACGTGAGGGTGGCTAGAATGCCTGTAACCTCGCTCGATGGTGAGAAACGGATTGCCCATTTTCGTCGGCGGCGTGTGCAGGATCCTGGCGATGTTGCCAAGGCAACCGGACATCCCAGTCGGTCTCTAGGATGTCATCTTAGATATCGCTCCAACGATCCGATGCGGCCAATCGAGGGGACCTCGGATCGTTGTCTGCAGGCCTCGCCGCCGTCAGTATGGCTACGACGGACGGGTCAAAACCGCATGCCGCATCCACGCTGCCGGGGATCAGACGGCTCGCGGCTTCAATCGGGCAACGAACATGAGGCGACCCGTGACCCGGCGCCAGCTTTTTCGTGTCCAAGCCGTAAAGCTCACGAGAAGTGCGCGGAAGCGAAAGACGAGAGCTGCCACTGTGACGGCGCGAACGGCGGCAGAAGGGACGGCCGCGTAGATGCCGGGCGCGACGCGAGCGCTGCTCAGGCGTCGATCAGCCTGCTCGATCAGCGCCTCGGGACAGAGCCCTGGAGGCGCCAGCGCCACGCCGATAAGCATGGCGCGGCCCGTTCGTGCCGAGATCTCCCATCGATGCAGATCGGGCGCCCTCGTTGCGCTGATGTGGATTTGGCCGCTCCCGTCAAGGATGGTCGTGACGAACTTCATCGCAACCTCCCTCAGAGCTGGCAGGCTCCTGGCGACCGGAGTACGGTCCACACGGACGGCATGGGGAATTGCGGCCGGGTTGACGCAAGACGTGCGTCGACAAATGGTCGTGGGAACCATGGTGATCACCTCTGATGCAGGTGGTTGCTGTGGCCAGGCCGCCCCGTGTTTCCAGCACGGGTGACAACCGCTCTTGTCGAGGGCGGACATCTTGGACCTGCCCCGGCCGTGTCTGCCGGGAATCAAAACGTTGCCTCAGCTGCACCGCGAGTGCAGGTGGCGGATGACGGCAAAGTAGACGTGGCGGCCGGAAGATAGCTTGGGCCTGTGGGCCAGCGGCTTGATGCCCGTCACCGGTCCAGCCGGCAGAGGCCGCTGACTTTCTGATTGGCATCGCTCGGAAGCCCCAACCGCTTTGATCATGGGATCGCTGCACTGGCGGACTTCGGCTTGTGTCAGCTTACCCGGACGGGGATCCAAACTTGGCCGTGGATACTTTCATCGCCCCGGCGACAATGGGTGGTGGAGGTGACCCATGTCGACACAGTTTCTTCACATCAGCTTATACGGACCCCAGCCCCGCAAGGGCGAGCCGGCCTGGGCCTCAATCGGCGGCATCGTGCAAGAAGGTGCGCGTGCACCTGGCGCTGCCCGCCACGTTCCTTATCCGGCGGCCCCGACCATTCTTTATGGCGTCACGCCGATCGAGGTCGGTCGCATTGCCCTGGAACGAGCCGGGCTGGCTCGCGACACCCGCGGCAGGCGACTGCGCTGCGATGGCGCCGTTCTTGTCGCAGCGGTGCTGTCCTATCCAGTCCGGCGCGACCTCGTGGAAGATCGCGATGCGCCCGATGCCTCCGACCTCTACAGCGCTTGGCGCGCCGAGGCGGTGGCCTGGTGCCAGTCCCAGTTTGGCGATGCGCTCCTCAGTGTGGTCGAGCATGCGGACGAAGACTATCCGCATCTGCATGCCTACGCTGTCCCGGCCCTCGGTCTCGGCGATCGGCTGCAGCTGGAGGCGATCCATCCGGGCCGGGCCGCACTCAAGAAGGCGGAAGACGCGGGCGCGGACAAAAAAACACAGCGCGCGGCGTATCTCGGCGCAATGCGTGCCACTCAGGATGACTACCACACTACGGTCGGCGCCAAGTTCGGGCATGCCCGGGTCGGACCGAAGCGGGCGCGCCTGGCGAGAACCGAACATCTCGTGCTGCGCGATGCCCAGCAAGGGCAGGCGCGGTTGGAGCAGGAATACGAAGCCGCCCAAGCGCACTTGTATCACACTATGGCGACCGAGCTGACGCAGCGCTTTGCGACCGAGTTGGCGGAGGCGAGACAGCAGACACAAGCAATCGCGCAAGCCCATGACCAGGATCAGCGGCGGATCGCAGCACTTCTTGCCGAGTGCGCACGTTTGCGCGACGTCGTGCAGAGCCTCGAACCCGATCTTGAACCCAGCGGCGGTTATAGCCGGTAGGGATGGTTGCGAACGGGAGATTAGCCGTGCGTCGAGTGGATTGAGACCATGTCCCAAAGCTATCGACAGAGCCAACCCGGCGAGGCTGATGTCTGAAACTCGAACAACCAGCTCGTGTAAAGGTCCGGGTCGAATGGAAAGCTGCCTTTCGGCAGCCGCACGCTAAATGACGGCTTTGCGTCAATAGCGGAAGTTGGGCGCCCGCCAGGAAGCGGACGTTCCGCATTCGACCCGACCCAGTCATTTTGGGTCCTCAGCGCAATGCCCGAAAGCAGACGTCGGGCGCAAAACTATTGTATGACTGATGATGGCCGAAAGCGGAATGACCGCTTTCGAGTGGAAAGTATTACAAACCGGACATTGGCATTTGGCCGGCATCGACCCGACGTCGCCGTTCAGCCGTTTTTCATGTCTGCCGGTACGCGGACGTCGGGCAAGCGCCGCAAAGACAATTTTTGGATTTTCACCTTGCCGCCCGGCGCCGCCGCCCGCTTAGTCCTTGGTCTGCACCTGCACGACGCCGCCGAGTTCGCCGGGCTTGCCTGCGGCCACCACCAAGTAGCGGCGGCCCGTGCCGGCATCGGTGCGGGTCACCTGACGGATCGGGCCGATGGCGTTGACGATGGCAGCGCCGGCCGGATTGGTCATGAAGGCGGCCAGCGGCTCGATCATGCCCGCACCCTTCGGATCGTCGGACAGCGCGAGCACGAACGGCATTTTCGCCGGGAGACCGGTGACGGCGGCCTGGAGGGTCTGAAGAACGCCCTGGTCGAACAGGGTGATCTGCGTCGCCGGCTTTCCGTCGGTGCCGCTCAGCGTCAGCGCGCTGGTCTTGCCCGCGGCGCCGAGAGGCTGGAGATTCTGCCGGCCGTCGCCCTCCGGCACGGCGTTCGGCACATAGGCAACGCCCTGGGGCCCCTGTCCAATCGGCACCTCGGCGACGACAGTGTTGGTAGCGGTGTCGATCACTGCGGCCTTGTCGGCATTCTCAAGGCCGACATAGACGCGGCTGCCATCGCCCGAGGGCCATAGTCCGTGAGGCAGGGCGCCGGTCGGGATGGTCGCCATCTGCGAGAAGTCATCGGTGCGGAACACCTTGACCAGGTTCAGGCCGCCGATGGTGACGTAAGCGAACTGGCCGGCCTTGGTGCGCACGATGTTGACATGGTTGGTGATCGGCCCGGTCTCGATGGTCTTCAGGGCCTTGAACGGCGGTTTAGCCTCGAACACCTGCGTGCGGCCGACATCCTTGAGGGTGAACCAGACCTGCTCGCCATCCGGCGTCGCGGCAATGTCGGGGCAGAACGGGCTCTCCTGCTTCACGCGGCTGATGATGGCGTGGGTCTTGGTATCGATCACCACCGTCTCGGGGCTGAAGCTGGAGCAGACGTAGCCGTATTGTCCGTCCGGCGAGAAGATCGTCATGCCCGGCCCGTTCGGAACCGCGATGCGGCCGGTCTCCTTGCCGGTGCTGGCATCGAGCACCGCGAGATAGTCCTCGCCGCGCACGCTGACCCAGACCTCCTTGCCGTCCGGCGTGAAGAAAGCCTCGTGTGGCGAGCGGCCGACATAGCTGGTGTGGCGCACGGTGTTCGTCGCCGTGTCGATGAAGCTTACCGAGTTCGAGCCGATCGAGACCGCGACCAGGGTCTTGCGGTCGGGCGAGAAGCCCATGCCGTGGACGAGCAGCTGGCCCTTGTAGAGCGGGCTCAGGTTCATCGGCGTCGGATCGCCGAGCTTGATCACACCGAGGAGGGAGTTCGCGGCCGGGTCGATCACCGAGACCGTGTTGGAGAACTGGTCGGAGGTGTAGAACCGGTCCTTCGCGCTGACCGGGACGTCCGGTGCCGAGGCCGGTCCCGGAGCCTGGCCGGCGATCGCCGTCCCTGCGAGCAGAAGCATCGTCAGGGTAGGCAGCAAGATCTGTCTCATCACAATTGCGTCCTCGTGGAATGGGCGGGTAGGCCGCCGGTCAGTGGTGATGGCTGTGGGCGGCCGACGGCGCGGCGCCGGGCGTGGCGGGCGGCCTCTCGGCGAGCGCCCGGCGCATCACCTCGATCTCCTGCTGCTGCTCGACGATGATCCCCTGCGCGAGCCGGCGCAGGACCGGGTCGTTGCCATAGGCGAGTTCGGCCTTGGCCATGTCGACCGCGCCCTGGTGGTGCGGGATCATCATCGCCGCGAAGTCGCGGTCGGGATCGGTGGAGGGCGGCACCGCCATCTCGGCATGCATCCGTTCCATGGACTCGCGCAGCAGCGCGTCAAAGCCGGCCTTGTCGGCCATCGGTGCCGGCTCGGCCCGGCTCGGGCGCATCATCGATCCGCCGACGAGCCCCGTCGCGATCAAGGCGATGGTCGCCAGGGATGCCAGTGCTCCACGCATGATCGCTCCAAACCTCGGGTGATGGTCTTCGAGAGGAGAGATGCCGCTCGCGACCTTTCATTCCGTGGGCTTGCAAAAAAATCCGGCCCCGCGTCCGTGATCGCGAATTTGGATCGTGCGAGGGAATAGATGCGCGGCGCCGGCATCTCTCTCGTCACAGGAGCCGTCGCGAAGGGAGAGCGCTTGGACGAGATCGCCGCGTTGATCGAGCCGCAGATTCCGGGCTTGCGGCGCTACGCCCATGCCTTGTTGCGCGAGCGCGAGGCCGCCGACGACCTGGTTCAGGACACCCTGGAGCGGGCACTCGCCGGCTGGTCGCAACGTCGGCGCGACGGCGACCTACGGGCCTGGCTGTTCACGATCCAGCGCAACCTGTTTCTCGCTGGCCTGCGCAGGACCAAGCGCGCCGCGCCGCGGGCTGGGCCGGACCTGTTGGACCAGGTGCCGGACACGAGCGCCGATCCGGCTTCGGGCCTCGGGCTGCGCGACATCCTGGCCGGGCTCGACACCCTGCCCGAGGAGCAGCGCTCTGTCCTGCTTCTCGTCGCGGTGGAGGATCTGTCCTATGCCGAGGCGGCCAGCGTGCTCGGGGTGCCAGTTGGAACGATCATGTCGCGCCTGAGCCGGGCGCGGGAGCGGATGCGCGGCTTCCTCGAGACCGGCCGGACCGGCTTTCTGCGGAGGGTAAAATGAGCGGGCCCGATCCGCGGCCGGTGGGCGAGGACGATCTGCATGCGTTCGTCGACGGCCGGCTGGATACGCCGCGCCGTGCGATGGTCGAGGCCTGGCTCGCCGAGCATCCCGAGGCTGCCGGCCGGATCGCCGCCGACCGGGCGATGCGCGAGCAATTGCGCGCCCGGCTCGCGCCGGTCGCCGACGAGCCGATCCCGGCCCGCTTGCGCGTTGCCAACCTGACGCGGCCGAACGCCTTCCCTGTCGCGCGCTGGCGTCCGTTCGCAGCGGCGGCGCTGGTTTTTCTGACCCTCGGAGCCGGCGCCGGCTGGATCGGGCGCGGTCTCGTCCAGCCCTCCGTGACGACCCTGCTGGCCTCCGAGCCGGCGACGCAGGATGCGGTGGCGGCCTTCAGGACCTTCGTCTCGGAGACCGTCCATCCCGTCGAGGTTCGCGCCAACGAGATGCCGCATCTGGTGCAATGGCTCACGCAGCGCCTCGGCCGCCCCCTCGTGGCACCGGACCTGCGCAGGCTCGGCTTCCGCCTGATGGGTGGTCGCCTGTTGCCGGCTGGCTCGGAGCCGGCGGCGCTGCTGATGTACGACGACGACAAGGGCACCCGGCTGACGCTCTACAGTCGTGCTGGCACCGACGCGGGCCGCACGATTTTCCGCTTCGCCCGTGAGGGTGACGTCGCCGCCTTCTCCTGGATCGATGCGGGCATGGCCTATGTCGTCACGGCGCGGACGCCGGAGGCGCGCCTGCTCGGCGTCGCCGAGGCTGTGGATGCACAAGTGCGCGGGCTCGCGCCCGCCCGCCCCGCCGGAACGGCGGCGCCATGACCCTCGACCAACTCCGCATCTTCGTCGCCGTGGCCGAGCGCGAGCACGTCACGCGGGCGGCCGAGGCACTGAACCTGGTGCAGTCCGCCGTCAGCACGGCGATCGGCAACATCGAGGGGCGGCACGCGACGAAGCTGTTCCACCGGGTCGGGCGCGGCATCGAGCTGACCGAGGCCGGCCGCGTCTTCCTGATCGAGGCTAGGGCCGTGCTGGCGCGGGCCGAAGCCGCCGAACTGGTGCTGGCCGATCTGAGCGGCCTGCGCCGCGGGACGCTGTCGCTGTTCGCTAGCCAGACCACCGCCAGCGACTGGCTGCCCCGGCACCTCGTCGCCTTCCGCCGGGCCCATCCGGAGATCGTGGTTCGTCTATCGGTGGGCAACACCGCCGAGGCGGCCCATGCCGTACGCGAGGGCATCGCCGAACTCGGCTTCGTCGAGGGCGGCGTCGAGGATCCCACGCTGGCGAGCACCACTGTCGCCAAGGACCAGCTCGTCCTCGTGGTCGCGCCGGATCATCCCTTCGCAGCCGCCGGGGCGCTCTCGCCCGAGGATCTGGCGGAGGCCGAGTGGGTTCTGCGAGAGGCGGGGTCTGGAACGCGCTCGGTCTTCGAGGATGCACTCGCCGCAGTCGGAGTCGCACCGGCCCGGCTGAAGGTGATGCTCGAACTGCCCTCCAACGAGGCCGTCCGCGCGGCGGTCGAGGCCGGAGGTGGTGCCGCCATGCTGTCGCAGACCGTGGTCGCCGCATCTCTGCGGGCGGGAACCCTGGTCGAGGCTGCATTCGCGCTGCCGACGCGGCCGTTCCGGGTGCTACGTCACAAGGAGCGCTATCGCAGCCGGGTCGCCGACGCGCTCCTCGATCTCATTGGGATGCCGCCCCGATGAGCGACATCGCGCCCGACGATCCGCGCGTGAAGCTCGCCGAGGACCGGACGGTGCTCGCCGCCGAGCGGACCTTCGCGGCATGGTTGAGGACCGGGCTCGCCTTCCTCGGCGGCGGCCTCGCCGCGCAGCGCTTCCTGCGGGAGGTGCTGGCGGTCTGGCCGCTGAAGGTACTTTCGCTGACGCTGATCGTTTGCGCACTGGCCTCGTTCGCTGGGGCGGCCTGGCGCGACCGGGCCATCCGCACGCGCCTCGCCCAGGCCGAGATCCCGATGATGCCGCGTGTCCTGACCGTCGGCATCGCCATCCTGCTGATCGCGATCTCGGGCTTCGCCGCGACCGCTCTGCTCTGGACCTGAGGGCTGGGGCTGGGGCTCAGGCGACGGTGACCCGCACCCGGTGCCAAGCCGCGCTGAGATAGCCTTTGTAGTTCCAGGTATCGTCGGGAGCGGCCGGCTGGGTCTGGCCTGCGGAATCCCATGCGCGTACTGCGAGTTCTTGCTCGCCCACGCCGAGATCGAGGTCGATCTCCCAGAAGGTCCAGGCGTAGGGGGCGCGCCTGTCGTGCTCGATCCGGGCCTGGGCCCAGCTGCGGCCGCCATCGGGCGAGACGTCGACCCGGGCGACGGCGCGGTCGCTGGCGATGGCATAGCCGCGGATCGAGTGCCGACCGGCTTTCAGGGCTGCGCCGAGGGCGGGCTCGCAGATCGCGCTGTTGAGCGGCATCGCCTCGATGGTGTGGCCAGCGGCCGGGTCGGCGGTCTCGGCCGTCACGTCGGGCGGAAACAGCTTGTAGTCGTCGGCCTGCATCGGGTTGTCGGAGGGCCGGTCCTGCACCGTGATGCGGGCGAGCCATTTCGGGCTGCGGATGCCGGCAAAGCCCGGCACCACCACGCGCAAGGGGTGACCGTGCTCGGGGGCGAGCGCCTCGCCGTTCATCGCGAAGGCAAGCAGCGTCTCGGGTGCCAGCGCCTTGGCCAACGGGATCGAGGCGCCGAAGCGTGTGTCCGATTCCGCGATCCGGTCGTGGCTCTCGAAGGCGACATGACGCTCTTCGCCAGCCTCGCATCCGGCGGCCTGCAACACGTCGGCGAGCCGCACCCCGGTCCATTCCGCATTGCCGATGGCGCCGGGCGCCCACGGGTCGCCGGAAACCGGGGCCACAGCCAGCATGTCGGCCCGGCGGTTGCCCGCGCATTGCATCACCGCCGTGACGGTGACGGGCGCGAAGCGTTCCTTGAGATCCGCCAGCGAGAGTTCGAGCGGCGTGGCGACCATCCCGTCGACGGTCAACCGGTAGTCGTCGGCGTCGATGTCCGGGATGTTGCCGTGGCTGCGGACGTAGAAGTCGGCCTGGTCGGTGAGGAAGGCCGCCCGCAGGCGATCGAGCGGCGGCTCGGCGTTGTAGGGCGCCTCGCCGTGGACGATGAGGCGGTCCTTGCGCTGGAACAGGCCGAGCATGGGGTCTTTGTCCTGCGTTTGTGACGTAGCGACATCGAGAACGCACCGGAAGCCGAGAAGGCACCCGGCCCGGTTGATCCCCCGACAGGATCCGGCCTCAAGGCGTGGGCTTCAACGCCGTGAGGTAGTCGACGATGGTCTGCACGTCGGCCTGATCGATCGGCGCCTTGTAGACGTGGACCATCTTGTTCACGGTCTCGGTCCATTGCGTTTTCGAGAGCTTGGGCTGGGTCAAAACCATCCCGGCCGAGTGACAGGCGAGGCAGTTGTTGTTGACCGCCTCCACCCCCGGCCCGTCGGGGAAGATCCGGTCGGAGGTCGGCATCTCGATGGATTGCGAGGTAAAGCGCATCGGCTCGGGAGCCGGCGCTGCGAGCGCCATCAGAGGAGACAGAATGAGCGTGGCGATCAGGGCCGCAGGGCGGATAAGGGTCATGGCTGTTCTCCTCAAGCGGCCTGGAAGGACACGGCCTCGATGCCGTTCTGCATAAAGCCGGCCGCGTTCCAGACCCGGTCCATGCCCTGCGCGACGCCGTTGGTGTTGGTGCAGCGGACCCTAACCGTGTGGGTGCCGGCGGCCAGCGCCGGCAGGCTGCCGTCGAAGCGGCGGAAGCTGTAGGGGCCCTCGTCCGTGCCGAGCTGCGCCGGGAACCACGTCGCCCCGCCGTCTCCGGAGAACTCGACCGCCTTCACCCCGCAATCGCCGCCGAAGGCGATGCCGCGCAACGCCACCGGCGTTCCGGCCGCCACCTTGCCGCCGTCCTGAAGGTTGGTGACGAAGGAGCGCGGCACCATCCTGTTGATCGGCACCGTCTTGAAGCCGGTCTGACCTGGCTTGATGTTGGCGCCCGGCACGTCCGGGATGCGGTAGGCGGTCTTCATCCAGTATTGGTCGTCTGGCTTGTCCAGCACCTCGATGTCGGAGAGCATCTTGACCCAGTAGGTCGAGTACCAGCCCGGCACCACGAGGCGGAGCGGGAAGCCGTTGAGCAGCGGCAGCTGCTCGCCGTTCATGGCGTAGGCGATCATCACCTCACCATTGTTGGCGTGGTCGAGATCGAGCGACTTCTTGAAGTCGGGTGCGTCGTCGACTACCGGCGCGTCGAGGCCGTCGAAGCGCACCTGCACGGCGCCGGCCTTGATGCCGGCTTTTGCGAGCACGTCCTTGAGGCGCACGCCCGTCCATCTGGCGTTGCCCATCGAGCCGTTGGCCCATTGCGCTCCGGGCACCCGCGGCTCGAACAACCCACGGGAATTCCCCGAGCACTGGTTCACCGCAGCGATCTCGAAGCGCGGCAGGCTGGCGATGGCGTCGAGCGAGAGCGAGAGCTCCTTCTCGACATGCCCGTGGACCTTGAGACGGAAGGCGTCGGCATCGACCTCGGTCGGGATCGAGGCCCAGTGCCAGCGCACATAGAAGCGGTCGTTGGGGGTGAACACGCCCTCGTCGAACACCGAGAACGGCGTCTCCAGCAGCGGCGGATGGGTGCGCTGGAGGATCATCTCGCCCTTGCCCGGAAAAGCGGTGGTCAGCGCCCGCTCGTCCGGGCCGCCGGGCAGCGGAAGCTTCACCGAGCCCGCGGCCCAGGCTGGCATCGCGGCGCCGAGGCTGCCGAGCCCGAGCCCACCCAGGACGAGGCGGCGGTTCATCGGTTCGTGCAGGTGGCGCATGGTGTCTCCCTAAAATCGTCTGTTGGGCCACATCGGCCGGTCGTTGGGGTTCGGCCTCGCCGTCGGCGGATGAATTTGCGTCAGGCACGATGGTTCGGTTTCGCCATCGCAAATTCGAATCGTCGGTCCCGGACATCACGGCGAGGAGGCGTCTTCCTCAGGACGAGATACTACGGTGAGACGATTATTCCATCCAACGACAGCTGAAGATCACAACGATCTACGATATAGATCATCGGGAGATTTTCGATCTCCATCGATGATCCGCGACCGGTCAAATGATCGCCAGCCAGGCGGTGCCGATGGCGGCAATGGTCAGCGCGACCGTCCAGAACAGGACCCAGCGCATATGGCCGCTGGTCTCGCCCTGCCGGGCCTCGTCGATGGTCTCGATGGTGGGTCGGGTCATGATCGATCTCCTGTCGAGCGGGTGGTTCATGCCTCTCGTGCCACCGGACATGTGGCCGGCGGCTGGGGTGGCGCTCTCAGCGGCCGATCAGCTGGCGCGCCGGGCCACCGGTTTCCTGGCCGCGGCCGCGGGCGTAGGCCGGGAGCGCCGGGTTCTTGGCGTTGGCGCCATCGGTGTCGCCGTAGACCAGTGCGGATGGGCTGCTGATGGAGCGGGCCTGCGGAGCGCGGAGACCCTGGGCCTGGGAGAGGCCCGTCATGCCGACAAGGGCGGAAGCGGCAAGAGCGAGAGCAGCGATGGTACGGGTCATGATCTATCCTTCTGGTGGGGTCGTCACGTCAGTTCGTGATGACGAGAAGGTAGCGGCCGGCAACCATTCATTCCAATAGTTTGATTAGCTTATTCTAATCGTTTCTTTCGATGTTTTGTCGTGGCGTTCGAGCCGCTGTCCATCGCGACGACGCGCGATGCGGCGTTGTGCTAGAGCCCGTCCTACCTCTCCTCGAAGCCCGGAAGCGCGCCCCGTGTCCGAGTCCAGTCTGCTAGCAGTCAGCACCGGCCTGAAGCCGCTCTCGCGCCTTCAGCATCCGCGCGACGTGATCCGGCAGTTCACGCCGAACTGGTTCACGGTGGTGATGGGCACCGGTGTGGTCGCCCTGGCCCTCGACCGTCTGCCCGCGACGCATGCCCTGTTGGCCCCGGTCCCGCTCGGTCTCTGGCTCGGCTCCGTCGTTCTCTTCGCCGCGTTCTGTCTGCTGTACGGCGCGCGCTGGATCTTCTTCTTCGACGGCGCCCGGCGGATCTTCGGGCACTCGACGGTGTCGATGTTCTTCGGGGCGATCCCGATGGCGCTGGCGACGCTGCTGAACGGACTGCTGATCTTCGGGCCGCCCTACCTCGGCGCCGAGACCATCCGCATTGCCCTGCCGCTGTGGTGGTTCGACGTGGCGCTCGCCCTGATCTGTGCCGTGGCGATCCCCTACCTGATGTTCACTCGCCAGGAGCACCGCATCGACCAGATGACGGCCGTCTGGCTGCTGCCGGTGGTGACCGCCGAGGTCGTGGCCGTCTCCGGTGGCCTGCTCGCGCCGGCCCTGAGCGGCGAGAGCCAGCAACTCGCCGTCATCGTCACGAGCTTCGTGCTCTGGGGCGTCTCGGTGCCGCTCGCGCTGAGCATCCTGGCGATCCTGGTGCTGCGCATGGCGCTCCACAACCTGCCGCCGCGAGAGATGGCCGCATCGAGCTGGCTCTCCCTCGGTCCGCTCGGAACCGGGGCGCTCGGCCTGCTCGTGCTGGGGCAGGCCGGTGGCCCGATCCTCGCGGCGGGCGGTTTTGCCGGTGCGCCCGAGATCCTCCGGATCACGGGCCTGATCGGCGCGCTGATCCTCTGGGGCTACGGTGCCTGGTGGTTCCTGCTCTCGCTCGCCGTCACCGTGCGCTACCTACGCGCCGGCGTTCCGTTCAACCTCGGCTGGTGGGGCTACATTTTCCCCCTCGGGGTCTATGCCCTGGCGACCCTGCGGATCGGCGAAGTGACGGAGTTGAGCGGCTTCGCCTGGCTCGGAGCGGGCCTCGTCGGCTTGCTGACCCTGCTCTGGCTGGTCGTGTCCGTGCGCACCTTGCGCGGGGCCTATCGCGGTGAGCTCTTCGTCTCGCCCTGCCTTGCCGGGGCCTGATCCGGCTTCGCCCTAGCCGATAGGTTCAGGCGAGGCCGAGCACGCGGATCAGGCCGAGGCTGACAGCGCCAAGGGCGAGGAGCGAGGCGACCACCGCCAGGGTCACACGGGCACCGGCCTTGGCGACGCTGCGCACGTCGACCCCCAGGCCGAGCGCGGCCATCGAGACGATGGTGAGGAGGTTGGCCGTCTGCGAGATCGGCTTGAGAGCGACGGCCGGGATCAGTCCGGCCGAGCGCAGGCCGGCGACCGCCAGGAAGGCCAGGATGAACCATGGCACGAGCCGGTGGATCGCGAGACGGCCGGCGGCCGGCCGGTCGCCAGCCGTGACGCGAGGTGCGGCCGCGTCCGTCTCCTCGCGCAGCCGGCTCGCGCTGAGGGAGAGCGCCAGCACCACCGGGCCGAGCATCAGCACGCGTACCAGCTTGACCAGCGTCCCGACCTGGACGCTGAGCGCCGCGACCGGCGCGGTGGCGGCAAGCACCTGGGGAACCGCATAGACGGTGAGTCCGGCGAGCACCCCGTACTGCATCGGCGAGAGACCGAGCAGCGGAACCAGCAGGGGTAGACCGAGAACGACGAGCACGCCCAACACCGCCGTGAAGGCGATGGACGAAGCGACGTCCGCGCCATCGGCGCCGATCACCGGCGCAGTCGCCGCGATGGCCGAATTCCCGCAGATCGAGTTGCCGCATGCGACGAGGATCGCCATGCGCGGATGCAGCCCGAGCGCCCGGCCGATGCCGTAGCTCGACAGGATCGCGACCACGACGACGCCGGCGATGCCGAAGAGCAGGCCCGGACCGGCGGCGAGGATCGTCGCGAGGCTGAGCGACGTCCCCAACAGCACGACAGCGATCTCCAGAACGGTCTTCGCCCCGAAGGCGATGCCGGGGAAGAACCGCTGCGACGGAGTCCAGGCGGTGCGGATCGCGCTCCCGAGCAGGATCGCCAGCACCAGGGCTTCGAGCCAGGCACGGCCGAAGGCTTCTTCTTCCGCCGCCTCCAGCGCCAGGGCTATGGCGGTCACCGCGATGCAGAGCGCAAGGCCCGGCAGAATGGCGCGAGCTCCCGCGGAGATCATTGCGAAGCGGGTTGGCGGGGCGGTGATCATCGGTCGACTCCAGAACTCAGGAGCCACTCTTTCCTATCGGCGTAGTTCGATCCAATAGAACGATATGAATGTTGTCATCGATCATATCGATGAAACGCAGCTGCCTTCGGCAGGCGTCAGCGCATTGCGGGGGCGAGAGCGACGAGCGCGGCGACCAGGATGGTGCCCAGAACGATCCAGATCGCACTCATGGTGCCGCTAGACACGCCGATCGCATCCAGAGCCTGAAACCGGACGTTCCGAGGGTCCTAGAAGGGTCAACAGCGTGGCTTGGAGGTGCGCGGATCGAACGTCCGAGAGGGGCAGAAAGCAGCAGCTTGGACAGGCGAGTCGGTCGAATTCAGATTCTGGGCGACTAAATCGAATATCCCACATCGTATGGCTATCAATGAGCGGGGGATAGGCGATCTTCAATGCATCGGCCGAGTTTGTTGCGGTTCGCGTGACGACGCGACCCGCGGTTCTTTCCGCGCAGGTGCTTCCATGAACTATGATCCTACTAAGACAACACCACCAACACAATCAACTCCGCTCCCTGAGTTGAGGGACGGTCTGCTCGGTTCAACGGCGTCGGTTCCGTCCTTTGATCACCGTGGGACAGAACCTCAAATCATCGAGGCTGCGGCTGATGCGAACGCCGTGATCGAAACGAACGAACCTGCCGACCTTCAACAGCAGCCAGTCGTTTTAAAAACGGGTCGGGTCGCAGCCGATCAACCAGGCAGGCGCGGTCTCGAAGCCAAAGCCGCGACAACGGCAGCGCTTGCGGATGAACCGGATGAGCGGCCCGCTGGCGCTCCCGATCTGACTTTGTTGTTTCCGTCGCTGCTGCCCGTGCCGCCGTTTCCGCTCGACGCCCTGCCTCCGGGCCTGCGGAAAACGATCGACCAACTACTGAAGGTCCGCCTGACCGATCCGGCTTTCGTCGCCACCGCAGCCTTCGCCACGATTGCCGGCGCCCTGGGAACGGCCGTCTACCTGCAGGTCAGTCCGGCCGAGCAAGAGCCCTGCAGCATCTATGGAATCAACATCGGCGCGACCCACACCGGCAAGACCGTCGCTTACGATTTCACAGCTGGCGAACTTGAACGGTTAGACATGGAGACTGCACTCCAATCGCGGGTCCCGGCAGGACGTCAACGCATCGCAAAAGTTGTCGAACAGGAACGAGATCGGCGCCTGCGCCAGGCGATCCGTCAAGGCATCAAGGTGGGAGAGGCAGACTTTGCCGTCTTCGAGGAGGAGCCGCCCGCAGCGCCGGCCGGACTGCATACGACGAATGACGCGACGTATGCTGGCTTGCTCGATATACTGGAGCAGCAACCGCGTGGCATCTTGTTGACGCATCAGGAAGTGCGTTCGCTGGTGCGCGGAACGATGCTGCGCTCACCGGCAGGACGCGCGATCCTTCTTCAGGGATATGATGGTGGTCCCTACCGTCGTAGCTTGCATAAGCATCCGACGCTCATTCCGGCGCTGCAGTTTTCCTTGTGCGGGGCGACACAACCTAGCCGCGTCGTCGAAGTTCTCGACAGCGATGGGGACGGCTTCGCGTCACGCTGTCTTCTAGCCTATCCCGATATTCAGTACCGGGCGGATCTGCCAGACCGTCCGAACGCGAAGCCTATCGGGTTCGGTCCCCTTCTGCGTCGGCTCTCGGCATTGCCGGCCGGCGCGACGACCTTCGGCGGTCAAGCCGTCCAACTCGAAGTTCATGGCTGGCACAAGCTGAAGTCGGCTAACCGGCCATGGTCGAAGCTTGCTGCCGACTTGTCGGGTGACGCGCTGGTCTCGGCCTTTGCGCGAGCCCGCTCCCACGCGCTCCGGATCGCCCTGGTGATCGAGATCGCCGAACACGGTCTTGCAGGCAAAAGCGGCTTGCCCCGCTACGTCACCGAAGAGACCATGCGCGTGGCCATCCACCTGGTAAACACCTTCTACCTACCCAGCGCAGAACGCGCGCTTTCCCACATGCGGGGCGTTGGCGATACCGATGCGTTTCTACGGCGGATCGCACGCTGGATCGCGCAAAACGTCGACGCGCGTGGGCAATTCAACGTCCGCGTGCTCCGGATGCTGCCACGAAGCCCTACACGCGATGCGGCGATCTGGGAGCCGATCATCGATCGACTGCTCCAAGCTCGGTGCATCACGACGCTGCAGGGGAACGGAAAAGCCGGGCGACCGCGTGGCGACTTCATCGCGGACGCGGCTTTTGTTGCAGCCGCGCTCACATTGGCTTGAGAACGCGTGCCGGGGCGTCCCGTCCGCCTCGGCACCGCTCCGACATTTCGGGCATTTTGATCAATTTGAGCGCGGTCAGTTCTGACGCGGCGCTTGCATCCGAAGGCTCAAGCCAGCTGAGCGGTGTATGCAGCGAATGCATGTTCTTCGATGCCAAAGCGCCACCCTTCTTAGATTCGAACTAAAAGAGAGGTTGAAGCAGTTTTTCGGTAGAGGAGGGCGATTAGGGCCAACGCCGGTCGTTACTCCATCAAAACCACAATTTGCTCAATTCAGGAAGCGAGTTGACCAAATTTTTCGGAACCAAGATCCGAAGCCGATCCACACGGTGTGCGTTAGTCCGACTTGGTCAATCATGGCAAGATCTCGAGAGCTTACGTCGACTAATCGTCCGGCTGGGATGTTATGGTTAACGATGGCCCTGCCGAATTTTATCTGGATTAAGTAGTTTTTTCGATGATGGGGGCTTGCGGTCCAGCACAGTCGAGTTAGATGCTGTATCGAAGGGGCACATCGCCCCTCGGCGTCGATGTCTAGTTCCGGCAGCTGTCCCTTTCCCGAGGGCGGTCGCCAGCGCGGTTCCCGCCGCGCCAGCGACCTGACCAATCGGCGTCACCCTGCTACAACAGGAGACAGCCCAATGGCTGAAATTATCTACGGCGCAGCTATGCCTGTGCGCAACCTTGTTCGGCACATGCCCGCCGGCGGCTTGCAAGCCCACCCCGACCTCGTCGATCATCCGCTCATCACCCCCGATGTGCAGCTCATGTTGCTCGCTGCCGTCGAAGAGACCGGCGACGCCGCGCTTGGCGATCTCGCCTCAGCCATCCCCGATCATCCGCAGCCAATTTCAGCAGTGATTGCGCTGGTCGACGCCGGACTCCTCGGGATCGACATGGTGAGCGCCTTCGACGCCTCGTGCCGCGTATGGCGCCGGTCCTCACCCCGCCTCTGATTACCGCGCCGGCTCACAGCTCCTGACCGTCATCGGTCCGGCCACGCTTCACCGCGGTTGACCGCGCGGTTTTGCGCGACCTGCCGCTCGTCCGAGCCAGCCATCGACGCCGCCCCGATCCGGGGGCGGCAGCCGTCTCCCCGTGAGCACGCGATCGTCGCCGCATGCTCAGTCGTCGGCAGAACGATGCCGTTGGAGTTTACTCATGATGGACTTCACAACCACCGCCAGCTTGGACGCGGACACCGCATCCAGCTTGGGCTTCCTTGCCGATCGATCTCATGCAGGCAACGAGCGGGGCCCAATCGGATCAGATTTCACGTTTTCTCAGAGCTTGTCTCGGCGCTTTGACGGCGCCCGCCTCGTTACGATGCTTGGCACCGACCTCGTTGTCGGCGTCGCCCCAATCGACGAGGTCTCCCTCTTGTTTCAGGAGCAGGCGCTGACCTCCTATGCCTCCTATCTCGCCCTGTCCCGGACCCAGGATGGCTACCACGTCGCGTTCCAAGAACCTGATGCCGAAGGGGATCAGGTGGTTTCAGGGCACGGTGATTGCGGGTCGACGAAGGTGAAGGTCGGGGAGACCATCCACGTGCCCCGGCGCTGGCAGGAACATCTGCGCCTGCCGCCGATGCGGATCGATCGGCTGTTCATTATCGGATCGACGCACAAGGCCCGCATCGGCAAGGACGGGATCCTGGCGCTACAAGCCTTGATCACCAGGCAGATCCAACGGGCCGGGCACTGCAGCGTGGTCGGAGCGGCCCCGCAGGAAGCGATGCTGGAACGAACCGACCCAGGGCTTGGCGCCCGCTGGCTGGCGGATGCGCGCCAGCTGCTGGTGGGCGCGGGTTGCTTCGCGCTCGAACCACGCGGGACATGGCTTCGGCCGGCGATCCACATCCCTCTGAATGAGCGTACGGGTCCTAACCCCGACACTCCCATCGCGTTGCCGCCGCTGCCCGGGCTGAAGCGCGGCTACCGGCTCGATGTCCCTCTGCCGGTGTTCGGTCTGCAGGGAGCCCGACGTTACGCGCTCGCGTGGCGTGACCTTCGGGCAACTGCAGTGAGCGTGGCGGGCTGCACGATCCTGGAGGCGGGGTCGACGCTGGCCGCCAAGGACAAATCCAGCATCCAGCCGGGGGTGGCCAACAAGCGCCGGCAGCTCGTGGCAGAGGGGGCGGCCTACCTCGGTGACGACGGTCATCTGCATCTCAGGGTGCCGGTGGTGATCCCCTCGCTGACCAATGGCGGTCGTCTCGTCACCGCCACCAACCTTCCGGGCCGCCTGTGGTCCGCGCGGTAGCGGGCTGACCCAAGACCAAGGCCTCGCGGCACGCGGTCTTCCTCCCTCTTCTTCTCGATCAGCCCCCTTTTCGGCACCGCGCCTTCGCGTCGGTGGCCGCCGGAGTGCGCCGTGAACCGTTCCTTTTCGACATCCCCACCCCACGAACTGGTTCATCGCCCATCGCAGCTTGCAGAGGCCAACCGCGTCGCGGCCGATGGACCAAAGCCTTCGGCGTCGATCACCGCGGTGCCCATCATGCGGCTACAAATCGTTTCGGACCTGCATGCTGATCTCGTCGACACTGCACGCTTGCGTCTGGCACCCGGCGCAGATCTCGTGGTCGTGGCAGGCGACACCTGCCAGGGGGGCGTTTCGGCATTCGCCTACCTGCGCCAGCATATTCCGACGCCGACGCCGATCCTCATGGTTATGGGCAACCATGAGTACTACGGCGCGATCCAGGCCGCCGAACTCACCCGGGCGCGGGCCGCCGCACCGAGCTTCGGCATTACCCTCTTGGAGAACGACACCGTCGTGATCGGCGGCGTTCGCTTCCTCGGATGCACCCTCTGGACGGATTATCAGCTCTTCGGTCCGGCGCACCGCCCGGTCGCCATGGCGGCTGCGCGCCGGGCGATGAACGACCATCGCCGGATCGCCGTCTCCCACCTACCGGCATGGCAGTCCTTCCTGCCCGTTGACGCCGCCGATCTACACGAAGCGTCGGTGCGCTTCATCGCCGACACCCTGGCCGTGCCACATGACGGCCCGAGCGTTGTCGTGACCCACCACGCTCCGCATCCGATTTGTGTCGCACCACGCTACGGGCGCGATCCGCTCAGCGCCGCCTTTGCCAGCGATCTCGACGACCTGATCGCGGCGAGCGCACCCGACCTCTGGCTGAGTGGACATACACACCACGCGGTCGACCTCAAGCTCGGGCGGACGCGCCTTGTCTCGAACCCACACGGGTATGGCGGCGAGTGCCAATCCTTCGACCCCCTCCGCATCTTCGAGATCCCAACTGCTCGTCGTGAAGGAGAGCAGGCATGAGCACGCATTACGACATGGTTGCGCGCGCGGGTGCAGGGGCGACGATTCCGGAGACGGCTGGTGTGGGTGAGGCCAAGCCCGGACCTCGAACTCCGACAACGGCCGGCGGTGATCTCGCCAGGACGAGCATTGATAGGCTCGTCGACGAACGACTGGACATGCCTGACGTCGAAGCCGAGGACACCAGTGCTGAATCCGGCGGATCCGGCACAAACGACTCCGGCGCGGACAATCGCCGCCGGGGCTGGCGCGGCGTCCGCAAGTTCGACGGTCTCGTCGACCCGACCAGCCTTCTGGCTCAGGTGGCCGTCACCAGCGTTCTACCGCGGCGCGTCCTCCGGTCTCTGCGCGATGCGAAGCCCCTGGTGGTTGTGATCACGGTACCGAGCAGCTCCTGGGTCGGGCCGGTCGAGGCGGTGGTCGGTCGGATGAGCGGATACAAGGCCGCCTGCATCGCCAAGGCGAACCGGCCGCGTGCCTCCGCCGTGCCCGACCCCGACATCGAGGCCGCAGAGCAGATCGCTGAAGGCCGCCCGGCCGTGGCGATCACGCCGGACAGCGCGTGGATCGCTCCTCTACTTCTCGCCGCGGCCGACGAGCGCATCGACGTGCCGCCCCTCGATGCCAGCCTCGTCAATCGAGCCATCGGGATGTGGTGTGGACGACGCCCCCGCCGGGCCATCGTGCCGGAAGACCTCGCCGGGCTCGACCTTCACGACGTCGCCGCCGCCCTACGCCCGGGTGCAGCCCCGGCCGGCTGTGTGGCACGTATTCGTCGGGCGAGCCATGCGCGCGTCGGGCTGCCCGACGGCGAGGCAGTGACGCCGCTCGATCGCTTGACCGGCTACGGCGAGGCTCACGTCTGGGCAACGCGCGCCGCGGCCGACATCGCCCGGGTACGCCGGGGCGAGATCAAGGCCGAAGCGCTGGAGGGGGCGATCCTCTACGGTCCGCCCGGGACAGGCAAGTCGACGCTCGCCCGCTCCCTCGCCCAGGCGGCCGGGGTCGTTTTTGTAGAAACAAGTGTCGGTCAATGGTTCGCCAACAGCCCCGGCTTCTTGGACAGCGTCATCAAGCAGATCTCCGCCTTCTGCGATCGGCTTGAGATCGCGGCCAGGCAACAAGGATGTGCTGTCGGATTTGTCGACGAGCTCGACGCTTTACCGAATCGATCCCGATTGGATGATCGCGCGGCATCGTGGTGGCTGCCCGCCATTACCTTTTGTCTGCTCAGATTCGAGCAGCTGCGCAAGGCTGGCGTGGTGCTGGTCGCAGCAACCAACGATCTCTCACGCGTCGATACCGCCCTGCTCAGACCGGGGCGGTTCGACCGGTCGTTCCTGATCGGCCCGCCGGACGAGGCCGGCCGCCTCGGGATCCTACGCGTCCATCTCGGAGCGGATCTCGTGGGCGTCGATCTAACGCCGGCCTTGCGCATCAGCCGCGGGATGACCGGGGCGGTGTTGGCCGGCTCGGTGCGGGCCGCCCGGCGCCAGGCTCAGATGGCCGGGCGCGCCATGACCCGCGACGACCTCTTGGCCGAGATCGCCCCGGCCGATTCCCGGCCGGCCGCACAGCTTCGCGCTGTCGCTCTGCATGAGTCCGGTCACGCCCTTGTCGCCATCAGGCTGGGTCTTCCGGTCGTCCAGGTCTCGATCGAAGCCGGGGATGGCCACGGCGGCTCCACCATCGTCGCCATCCGAGACCCTTCGCCAGATCGGAACGCGATCGAGCGGCAGGTGGTCGGCCTGCTCGCCGGGCGTGCCGCCGACGGCATCCTCGGCGAGGGTATCGATGCCGGGGCCGCTTCGGACCTGCGCGACGCGACCCGGCGCCTCGCGGAGGTGCATGGAGCGTTCGGTCTCGGCGAGACCCTAAGCGTCGTGGTCGGGCAGCAGGATGCAGCCCGGTTGCTACGGGAAAACCCGGCAATGGCCGCGCGGGTCGAGGCGGATCTGAGCCGGCTTCAGCTTGCAGCCCAGGACCTCGTCCGTGCCAACCGTGTGGCGGTGCTGGCGCTCGTCGAGGCGCTACTCACACGCCGGGTGATGACCGGCGAAGAGGTCGCGGAGATTGCCGCCGCGCACAAGCCCCGCATCCGGGTCCGGGCCGACCACCGCATCAGGCCGAAGGCTCACGTGTCGTCGGCACCAGATTCTGACCGGCCGCACTGAGCCCGTCGCCACCGCGCCGCGACCGACACTGCCGGTCGTACCCCCGCCGTAGCCCCGACGAGGAAGACCGCCATGCCGAGAACCACCCTCGAACTCTACCTGACATTGGAAGACGCTGTGCGGCTGGAAAGCGCGATGATCGGCTTCGACCGCCTCACCGCCGGCGAGGCGCCCGATCGACACGAACTCGCCGCTGCACCGCTGCTCACCCATTGGCGGCGCACGATGGTCCCGGTGATCGAGCCGGCTTTGATCGGCCGGGTCACCGACCACCCGCAACTCGCCGGTCAGCGGACGGCGGTGACCTCGCGATTGCTGCTGCTCGATCAGACCGGCGGCTGGGCTCGGACGCTGAGCCGGATCTACCGCCTCGGCCGTCCGGCCGATTGAGCGGAGGTGACCCGGCGACCCAGCCAGCCCGACCGCTCTGCCGCTCCCCAGCTGCACTTCCACCCATGCCCGACCCTGCGACCGACCATCCCGATCGGCGCAGTCCGCAACGCGTTCCAAGGCCAATAAAGGAGGCATCCATGTCCACACACGTCGTGGTATTTGACTTGGAGACCGTACCGGATCTGGCTGCAGTCGCGAGGGTGCATGATCTCGACCCCGGCGATGCGGACGCCGCTCGTGACAAGCTCGGCCCCGCCTTCCCGAAGCTGATTTTTCATTCCATCGTTGCCATCGGTGCGCTGATCGCCGTGCGCGAAGATGGCGCCTACCGTGTGCAGGCGCTGGGCGCTCCGCATGTCGGCGAGCGGTCGGAAGGCCGACTCATCGAAGACTTCGCCGGCAAGCTCGACCGCTTGCGCCCGCAACTCGTGTCCTTCAACGGACACGGTTTCGATTTGCCGGTTCTACGCTACCGCGCCATGATCAACGGCATCGCCGCAGCGGGCCTCACTTGCCGGCCGTATTTCCGCCGCTACGACGAAGCCGCGCTCGATCTCTGCGATCACCTCGGCAACTACGACGCCCGTGGTAAGATCGGCCTCGACGCCCTGTGTCGCGCTCTCGATTTGCCAGGCAAGCAAATCGGCGTTGACGGTGCCAGCGTTGCCGGTTTCGTCGCAGCCGGACGCTTGGCCGAGGTGGCCGCTTACTGCGTCTCGGATGTGTGCGCGACCTTCAGATTGTTTCTCGCCTACGAGCTGATGCGCGGAGCCCTCGATCCGGACGGGCATGCCCGCAGCAGTGCCAGTCTCGAACGCTTTATCGCCGCATCCACCGCGGAGTGCCGAGATCGCACGACAAATCCCGTGAGCGGATCGAAATCTGTGCCGATCGGCTGCCCAGCCTGACTGGTCCAAGATCGCAAGTCTCTCTTCCCAAGCCCCCAACATCGCCCGCAATCCGACCTCATACCCGTACCGCGGGCAAAGCTGTCGTGGGCCGACGCTATCGAGGTTCACGTGCCCCAGACCTGGTTCACAAGTGATACACACTTCGGTCACGCCAATGTTATCGAATATAGCAACCGGCCATTTGTCGACATTCAGGCGCACGATGAAGCGCTGATCGCCGCCTGGAACGCGCGGGTCGCAAACTCCGATGAGATCTGGCATCTCGGTGACTTTGCGCTCGGTCTCGACGCGACCGCCCTGGCTCGGGTGTTCCGGCGCCTGCACGGGCGCAAGCACCTGATTGTCGGGAACCACGACGCGAAGGCGGTATTGCGCCTGCCGTGGTCCTCACCGCCGCGGCAAATGCACGAGATCATCGTCGAGGGGCGTCGAGTGGTGCTGTGCCACTACGCGATGCGCTCGTGGCGACGGATTCATAAGGGTGCCGTACATCTCTACGGCCACACCCACGGCACCATCCCGGGCACACGCCACTCCGAAGATGCCGGCGTCGACGCCTGGGACTACGCGCCGGTGATCCTGTCCGACCTGCTCACGCGGATGGCCGTGAACACCAGGATCGAGGACGAACTGGTGAGCGCCTCAGCTTCAACCAGCGTGTGATGAGCCAGCTGCACCTCCGGCGCGAACCCGATTGCATTGAGGCCCGATCTTGGGAATTATACGAACTCATATCCCATCTCCGAGGTGCAAAATCGTGTCCGTCTTGAAGCAGCGTATCGGAGAGCGCCTTAGTAAGCTCGGCTTGAATCAGTCGGAACTCGCGCGGCGAGCTGGGGTCTCTCCATCGTTCGTGACGGACATCATGACAGAGCGGAAGAAATCGATCCGCTCAGAGCCGCTCTTCAGGATCGCCGCTGCCTTGGAAGTCGAGCCGAGTTACCTGACCGTCGCATCTCGGCTCGGTCGTCTACCGCGATCCGGCCCAGAAGCCGATATGCCCTTTGACGACGCCGACCTTGCCTCAGTGCCACCCCCGGTAAAGCTTCTCGCTCCATTTATCACAGCCGATCAGGAGGCTGACTGGGGCGCTTACCTTGAGAATGACGCGTACTTGCCGGTATTTGCTGCGCTTGTTAAATCCGAAAATCTTATCGTTATTCAGCAGCCGCATGCCCGTGTCAGGCGTCCGCCTCAACTAGCTGATGTCCGCGGTAGCTATGCCGTTCGTGTGCCAAATGATGATCTCTCACCGCGATACCTCAAGGGCGAACTCATCTACGCCCAACCGGAACGCTCGCTTATCGGGGCTCGCTGGATCGTCGCGGTAAGGACGTTACCGGCGGGCGGACGTCTCGAACTCCAGCGAGCCAGAGGCTTTACCGAGATCGGCATCCACCTCGCCGCGGGCGAACGGCAGTCTTCTTCCCTAGTGCCGTATACGGACCTGATCGCTCTCCATCGGATCGTGCTGGCCGGCGACGACGTCGCGGCCTGAACGCGCCTGGGCATGGGCCTCTTCGTTAACCGTTCGACCCGATCGCCGTTGCGTCGACCTTTGGGATATGGGATATCAAAATCCTCATATATCCCAAGGAACGTCCTTCCATGTGCATCCAAGATTTCGAAAACTGCGTCATTCTTGGTTCTCCGACAACCGACCAGGCCAGCGAGGCCCAGCTGAAGGCACGCGGGGCTTTGACCCCTCGCGAAGCCGGGTATCTCATCCTTGCTCTCGAACAGCGGCCGGAGGCGCAGCCCTCAGCCGTTCCTGAGCACGTACGGAAGGCTAGTCGCTCAGCTCGAAGCGAGCTGCTGTCTGCCCAAGGGGTCGATGGCGCAGAACTTGCCGGTAAGCTGGAGTGCCTGAACGAAAGCGTGCGACAGGCAGTGGTTGCCGGTGCGCGTCGCGCCCTGACGCTACCCGTACCCTTCCTGGTTGGTCCGAACGGGCTGTTCAGTCAGCAAGCTCTTCAGGCGACCGGGCTGGCGCCTTTAGCGGAGAATCTAGATTGCGGTCTTGTAATTGTGCGACTGGCCGAGCTCGACGTCTTGGAACTGCCTGTACGGCATGATGCAGGCCAGATCGGACTGGCTCGCGATCATGATCTGATCGATGTGTGCATTGGTCTTCGGGACTACGCCAAGGCCGTACTGCTGGACGGCGATGAGTCAGGCGACGAGATTGGCTACCGAATGGCCTGTTACCTTCTTAAAAAGTCCGGGCGGCAACACCTGCGTGTTGAAGAGGATAAATTTGGTAATGTTGCATTATTAAATATCAGTTTGGAAGCGCTTCGATCTGATATTCTGGACGGCTCCATGCGGAAAATCCTGCTTGCCGGCGTGAATGCTCCGTAATCGGGTCAATATCATCAGCTAAATTCTACCTCGCCCAAATCTAGCTCCGAATATTGATGTAGCTAAAAAATATTTACGGGCGGGGATGGTCGGCTCCGATCATCCCTGCGGCCTCGATTGCGGCTCCCTCAACAAAAATAATTCACTAGATCTTTTTCTAAGATCACGCTTTGAGGCTGACAGCTAGTCGAACCCCCGCCCTCCTCAATTATTCTCTTTGAAAGAGTACAGTATGTCGACACACTATTCAGCTGCCTTGGCCGAGGCCATCATCGCCCGCCTCGACATCGAAAGCTTCATCCGGTCCTGGAACACCGGCTCGGGCTCAATCATCATTAGCTACGGCTCGCTCCTCGACGCCCTTGCCTTCAAGCCCGACCGGCTCGCGGCTTTCGAGTCAGCAATGGAGGAAGCCGCAGTAGATGGCTGCGAGAACCTCGACAGCACGCTTTGCGCACTGCTCGAACCCCTCATCCTCAGCACGGCCATGATCGCCATTTTGAAGGTCTGCGACGACTGGGCCGAGGAAATCACCGCCGCCGGGCCGGAGATCGTAGTGGAGACGAGGCCGTTTTCCGGCGCGCAAGACTTCATCGATTGGGCCGTGGCCCGGGACGAGCCGCCTGCCGAGCTCTGTGGCCCGAACGGCGAGGAAATCCTCAACAACGAGACTATCAAGACCTTACTGCGTCGCGCGCTCAGCGTCGCCACGGCGAACGCACAGCGAGTAGATTGGCTGCGAGCCGAATCGTGAGAATCTAAAGAACTCTCGGCTAGGTTTTGCGATCTTTGCTCCGACTGCGCTACAACATGGCTTGAGTGTAAGTCGACTTCGACGCATGCCTGTGGAACGCGTCGACGACCGTGACTAGTGGACAAAATCTGACACTTGGCTCCCGCTCGCGAGGTCGGCTTGGTGATGAGCCTGCTTCGGCAGCGCCTTATCTGGGCCGCTACTCCGGTAGGCTGAGACCTCCATCGGCAGATAGGGCGAAGCCTGGGTTCCAAGCGACCTCCCAAATGAAGCCGTCCGGATCTGCGAAGTGGCCGTGATAGCCCCCCCCAGACCGCTTCCTGTGCAGGCTGCGTGACACGTCCCCCCTAGCGCCTCCGCCTGGGCAAGCACGGCGTCCACCTCGTCCCGGCTGCGCGTATTGTAGGCTAGGGTCAGGCCCTGAGACGGCGTGGCTTGTAAGGGGACGCCGGCATCGGCGGCCAAGTCGGCGTGGGGGTACAGCTACAGGCCGATGCCGTTGAGTTGAAAGAAGGCGACGCCTTCGGCCGCGATGATCTTCCTTGGCCATCCGGACCCTTCGTAGAAGGCCGTGGCGCGTACAAGATCGGTGACCCCCAGGGTCACGAGACTGAAGCGCGGCTCGATCACCCCCATCGGCGCAATTGCGCCGCTGCTGTCAAGGATTACATAGGGTCGGAATCGCCCCTCGCGGTGGGTACCAAGTGTCTGACTTGTACCACTTGGTCGAAATCTAACGCTGGGTACCCTCCACGAACGTCCGCAATAGCGTGAAAAGGGGCCCCGAAGGGCCCCTGGAAATCACATGCGGTGATGGCGATGGCCGTGGCCATGACGCATCATATGGCCCCGGTGGTGATGGTGGCGCATCATGTGACCGCGCATATGATGGTGGCCCATCATGCGGCTGTGCCCACGATGGCCGTCCATCCGGACCTCGGTTACGGCGGTCGGGGCGTCGACCGCACCGATCATGCCGGGAGCGGCGGAGGCCGGAACGATCGAGGCAGCACTCAGTGTGGCCAGGATGGCGGCGGCGAACAGAGACTTCCTTATGGGTGTCCTCATTTCATTGTTTTTCGGCGCGGCGTCAGAGTTGATGCGAAACGGGTCTAGGGAACGGCACAGCTTCGGATTCGGTTCCGGGAGGTGCGTTGTTCTCCACTCTCCGGCGGGCGGAGGAGAATCTTTCCCAACGTCGCCTGCCGCTCCGGGGCGTTCAGTCTGCGCGTGCCGGCCATTGATGGCGCTGGTGCCCGGGGTCGAGGTCGGCATGAGCGTGCTCGATCACGTCTGGATCTGAGCCTGCCCAGAGCTAGGCCGTGAGCGAACGTTACCAGTGGTCGCAACCGGTCGGCAGCGGGCCCAGGGCATGGGTTCCATCCGTCAGATTTTGACCACTAGAATAAGCACTCCGGACACGCCTTGGCGAAGCCATTGGCGTAGGTCGAGTTCTTCACGTCGGCATCGAGCGCAACGACCTGATGGTTCACGGCTTTGAGCGCGTTCAGGTGGGTCGGATCATGGAACCGCGGGCGCCGACTTCGGGGCGCTCACGGCGGCTTAGGCGGCCCCGATGCCGGCAGCCTACTCAGCCCGGCACGGAATGCGGCACGGGCTCATGCACGGCCCCTGGCTCCGCAGCAGCCCGCTCCCCCGCCTCAACCTCCTGCCGCTTGAACAGCCGCATCACCACCACGAAGAACACCGGCACGAAGAACACCGCGAGCACGGTGGCCGAGATCATGCCGCCCATCACGCCGGTGCCAATGGCCTGCTGGCTCTTCGAGGCGGCGCCGGTGGCGATGGCCAGCGGCACCACGCCGAAGATGAAGGCGAGCGAGGTCATCACGATCGGGCGGAAACGCAGGCGCGCGGCGGTGATCGTCGCCTCCACGATCGAGGTGCCGGGCTTCCACAGGTCCTTGGCGAATTCCACGATCAGGATCGCGTTCTTGGCCGAGAGGCCGATGATCGTGATGAGCCCGATCTTGAAATAGACGTCGTTCGGCATGCCGCGCAGGTAGACCGCGGCCACCGAGCCGATGACGCCGAGCGGGATCACGAGCAGGACCGAGAGCAGGATCGCCCAGCTCTCGTAGAGCGCCGCGAGGCAGAGGAAGACGATCAGCACCGAGAGGGCGAGGAGCAGCGAGGCCTGGCTGCCGGCCTCCTTCTCCTGCAGCGACTGGCCGGTCCAGGCGTAGCCGAACCCCTTCGGCAGGTAGGTCATCAGCCGCTCCATCTCCTTGATGGTGTCGCCGGAGGTGTAGCCGGGGGCGGGCTCGCCGGTGAAGCGCACCGACTGGTAGCCGTTGAAGCCGTATGCCGGGAAAGTCAGTTCTCGTCGACCCGTTCTGCCAGGATCACGCCCAGTCTTGATGCTGTCCTCCGTCGACGCCATGAGCGGAATGACTCTTCTGGATTGAAGCAAGGCGGACGGCACCGGCTTGTATCTAATCAAAGCCGTCTTTCCAGAATGATGAAAAGACATCAGATCATCGGTCGAAAGTCTACATTGTTCGGTGGTGCAACGCATGCGAGAGCGCCGATTGCTCTCGAGTCTTGAAGCCGCCGACGCGAGGAAATGCTCGCGATTGGACCGTTCTTTTCTCAGCTGTGCAGGTACCCACCACGTTGTGCCTTCGCGTCCGATAGCGCTTCCGGTCGACGCTCCGTGGAGAGGAGAAATCGTATCCGTAGGCGCCGCCTATCGCGGACCCGAGCGTGACGCCCTCGACACCGCCCTGTTGCATCATCGTCTTCATGCCAGGCTGCAGTTTGTCGTCTTGCGTGGTGTCGAAGACGGTCGAGCCGAGTTCGACACCCTCGATACCGCCCTGCTGCATCATCGTTTGCATGCCGGGCTGTAGATCTTGCGCCTGCGCTCCAGCGACTGATGTCAGGCTAAGGGCGAGCAACACTACCTTGGTAATCCGGTAACGTCTCATCTTGTCGGCTCCATTCGCGAGATGTGTGTGCATTTGCCCGCCGGCAATCGATTGCTCGCCGGATAGAATTATGGTGTCTTGGCTTCAACGAGATGGCCCGCAGGATCGGGGCGACCCGAAAGGGCTTCACCGTCACCACCAGCCGTGACGAACGCGATTGTGGTAACGACTCCACCGGCGTGGCCCATAGGACCAGCGGCTACTCGATCGGCGCCAGCGCGATGCTCCGTCACCACTTGGCCAGATGCCCCCCGTGCGGTCATTGCCCGTAGCGGCAGCATCCCGATCCAGACCGTCACCGCTGACAAGCTGGATAAGATTCCGGTCAAAGCGCGTACTGGTCGCTTTGGCGCCGTGAATGCCGGCAACCATCGCAAGCGAGCAACTTATTGCTATAAATATTTTCATCTGCTCAATCCTTATAGACCGAGAGGCAAATCTACGATCTCGGAACATATATAATGTGCACAACTATTTATAGGTATTTAATTCTGAAATTTTTTTTATTTGTTATATTTACATCCATTGAGTCATGACTTTTAGTAGCAGTTATTCAAAAATTAAAATAGATTTTTATTGCTTGATACGCACCCTCCGGCACATACCAAAGCGCATGCCCCATCCCCCACACTGTGGGGCACGCACTCACCGCGAGCGCGTAGCCTATGCAGCGCGCTCGCGGTGAAGTCTGGAGCCTCCGCTCCAGTGAGACCTGAAGACTTTGCCGGTCGGCCCGCCCGACCGGCACCTTTTGGTGCGTTAGCTTGCCCTGCTCAGCTGGCGGAGAGTGCAGGATGGCCGGTCCGGCTCTGCAGCGTGGCGCGACAGCCCGGTAGGTCGTTCACGAGCACAAAGTCGAGGTTGTGCAACCTGGCGATCGACTCGACCAGGCTTAACCCGATCCCAAACCCGGAATAGACCCGTGCTCCGCTGCTCCTGTGGAACCGCTGTTTCACGCGTGCGAGTTCCGTTTCTGGTATGCCGCAACCCGAATCCGCGACCACGAAACCGACGGGTTCCGCGGTTGCCGCAACCAGCACCCGGCCACCTTCCGGGGTGAACTTGATGGCGTTGTCGATGAGGTTGCTTGCGGCCTCGAACAACAGGCTGGCATCCCCGTCGATCACGATCTCCGCCTCCGGCTTCTCCCAGATGAGCACGAGTCCCTTGTCCGCGGCGAGGGGCTCGTAATATTCGAAGGCGTCGTCGAGGATGCGGACGAGATCGACATGCAAGAACCCTGCACGCCGGACCCGGTCCTCGAGCTCCGAAATTCTCAGGAGTGCCGAGAAGCGCACGACGATCTGGCGTAGTTCGGTGAGAACGTCCTCGTTCGCGGCGCGGAAGTCATCCATGGTCCGCGCGTTGCGTAGCGAACGCTCGAGGCTCGCCATCACCCGGGTCAGCGGTGTGCGCAGGTCGTGGGCGATGTTCTCGTTGACACCCTTCACCTCGCTCATCAGGCGTTCGAGCTGCTCCAGCATGTCGTTCACGACGCTGGTAAGGTGACCGAAATCGGCGGAGAGGCCGCGGCTCGGGAGCCGGCCCGAGAGATCGCCCCGCATGATCTTCTCGGCAGACGACGTGATCGCCTCGATCTGGCGTAGCGAGCCGACGCCGAACACGATCGCGCCGACGAAGCCGATGCCGATGGTGGCAGCGATGCCCCAGGCGAAGGTGTCGACGAGCGCGGTCTCCAGGGCTTCCAGCACCTTGGCCGAGCGGCTGACGAGCAGCAGATTGTCGTCCGGCAGACGGCTCAGCATGCTGTAGAATGCGAGTGGCCGACCGCCGACCGTCTGTTTCAGCTCGAATGGCCTATCGATCGGAGCCGATTTGGGGAAAGGCAGGTCGGCGCCCGCGATCCGGTGGCCCTTTGGGTCGAACACCACGAGCGGTCGACCGCCCTGCTCGAAATCCTCCCAGGCATCGGTTCGCTCGTGCAGCTGTGCGGTCGAGAGCCGGGTCAGGCGCGACGATTCCCATCGGACCCACTCGTAGGCCGCCGTGCGGCCGTAGCTGCGCGTCTCGAGATAGAGGAACCCGAACAGGGCGAGCGAGGCCGCCCCGAAGGTGGCGAAGAACAGCAGCGCGACATTGAACCCGCTGGTGCGATGAAGGTCACGCAGACGCACGGAGAATGAAGCCCGTGTTACGCACCGTATGGATGCACGGGTTCAACCCGTCCGGATCGATCTTCTTGCGGATCTTGCCGATATGCACGTCGATAACGCTCGACTGGTGGTTGAAGCTGTAGCCCCACACGGATTCGAAGATCATCTTCCGGCTGACGAGCGTGTTGGCGTTGCGCATCAGGAACTCGACGATCGCGAACTCCTTCGGCAGAAGGTCGACCTCCCTCTCTCCACGGAAAAGGACCCGGTCGATCAGGTCGAGGCGCAGGTCCCCGACGACGAGCTCGCTGATGGCTTCGGCGGCGATGCGACGGCGGGCCAGCGCATCGACCCGCGCGGTTAGCTCGATGAACTCGAAGGGTTTTGCGAGATAGTCGTCGCCGCCGGCCCGCAGGCCGTCGACCCGATCGTTCACAGCGGAGAGCGCGCTCAGGATCAGTACCGGCGTCGAGACCTTCGCCTCCCGTAATTGCCCAAGCAGCGAGAGCCCGTCGATCTCCGGCAACATGCGGTCGAGAACGATCACGTCGAAATCGCCCTCCATCGCCTTCTTTAGCCCGGTCGATCCGGTGAAAGCGTCATCGACGCGGAATCCGTGATCGGACAGGGCCGAGCCGATCTCGGCCGCGACGCGGTTGTCGTCTTCGATGATCAACACGCGTGCCATGGGACGCTTCCTCGTGCCGTCAGGCTTGTTACGCATAGCCATAGATAGGCAGCCGCCTAACGAAGCCATGAGGGGAAAATACGGGTCCGCCGTGTGCAGGGCGCAGCCCGGCCCGGTGTCGTCGGCAGGACACTCATTCCGCCTTGACCTGGATGGGGGGCGATGCAGCCGCGACCGTCTTGGGAGCAGCCGCGTCGTCGCCGGTCTTGGCCACTGTGACCTTGGCTCCATCCTGAAGGTCGGCAGGCGGGCTGAGGACGACACGTTCGCCTCCGTTCAGGCCGTCGCGCAGCTCCAAGGTCGTCCCGAGATCGCGCGCGATCGTGACCGGTGCGAGCTTCACGGTGTCGTTGGGCTCGACCACGGCGACCTGCGTTCCCTTGGCGTCAAAGATCAGGGCCTCGGACGGTATCGCGACGCTCGGCTGCGAACGCGGCACTGAGAAGGTCACGGTGACGTACAGGCCCGGCCTCAGGATGCCGTCGAGATTGGCGACGTCTACCTGGGTCGTCAGCGTGCGTGCGGAGGAGCGGAGCGCGATCGAGCTGCGGGAGACACTGCCGGAGAACGCCTTTTGTGGCATCTGGGGCACCGAGACCGTGGCCGAGACGCCGTCGTGGATGTCGATGGCCGCATATTGCGGGATCTGCACCGAGACGCGGAGGACGTCGTCGCTCTCAATCGAGAACATCGGCGAGCCCGACCCGGAATCGGCATGGACGAGATCGCCGACATCGACTTTGCGGTCGGTGATGATGCCGTCGAATGGCGCGGTCACGTTCTCGAAGCCCGTCAGCGCCGAAAGCCGGTCGGCGGTCGCCTGCTGCGCAGCGAGGTTGGCCTCGGCAACCTTCACACGCGCATCCGCGGCGTTCAGGGTCGCGGCGGCGGTCTGCACCTTGGCGCGGCTGGTATCGGCGGTCTGCTTGGAGGCCCAGCCCTGGCCGGCGAGCGTCGCGGTGCGGCCGTCGGTGACGTTGGCGAGGGTGACATCGGCCTTGGCCTGGTCGACGTTCGCCTTGGCCTCGACGAGCTGCGCCCGCATCTGGCCGAGCTGGGCCTGGGCTTGGCTGAGTTGCTCGTCGAGATCGGGGGCGGCGATGCGCACGAGCAGATCGCCCTTCTTCACCCGCGAGCCGATATCGACCTTGCGTTCGGCGACGTAGCCGGTGGCGCGGGCGAAGACGTCGGCTTTGTCGAAAGCTTCGGTCTGGCCCGGCAGCGTCAGCCGCATCGGCTTGTCGTCGCGGCCGGCCGGCATCGTGCGGACCTCCGGCACATAGTCGATGGTCTCCTGCTGGGTCTCCTGCGCTGCCGCGACCTCTCCCCAGTGATGCCAGCCTCCGAGGCCGAGCCCGCCGGAGAGGACGACCAGTGCGATCACGAACGGCAGCTTGCGTGGTGGCGGGGCATCCTCATGGGCGAGAGCGGTGTCGGCACGGTCGGCGGCCAGCGGGTCGATCTCGATCGCGTCGTGGTGTCGATCAACGGTCTCGGCGCTCATGCGTAGTCCTCGAGGGGCTTGACCGTGCCGCGGCGCAGCAGGGTGTAGAGGAAGGGGACGAAGATCAGGGTCGAGCAGGTACCCATGGCGATGCCGCCGAGCACGGCGCGGGCGAGTGCCGCGTTCTGCTCAGAGCCCTCGCCCGAGCCGATCGCCATCGGGATCAGACCGAGGAACATAGCCGCGGCCGTCATCAGCACCGGGCGCAGGCGGGTCTGGCCGGCGACCATGGCGGCCTCGATTGCCGAGCAGCCGGTCGCCTCGCGGTGCTCTTTGGCGAAGGTGACAAGGAGGATCGAGTTCGCCGAGGCCACGCCCACGGACATGATCGCGCCGAACAGGGCGGGGATCGAGAACGTGGTCCCGGTGATGAACAGGCTCATGACGATGCCGCAGAACGCGAGCGGCAGGGCCGCCAGCACCACGAAGGGATCGCCCCAGGTCTGGTAGTTCAGGACGAGGAGCAGGTAGACCGCCACCAGCGCGATGCCGAGGCCGACCTCAAGGTGGAAGAAGGCGCTCTCCATGCTCTCTATCTGGCCGCGGATGCGGATCTTGTCGGGCGCCGGAAGGCCGGCCTGCTCCTCGTCGACGATCTGGTCGATGGCGTTGCGGACGGAGCCGAGATCGGAGTTCTGGACGCTCGCCAGCACGTCGTAGGTCGGCTGCGTGTTGACGTGACTGACTACCGTCTGCTCGGGCTTGCGCTCCATCGAGGCGACGCTCGACAGCAGGATCGGGATGCCGGGGTCGCCATGGTCGGCATCACGCACGGCTAGCGGCGTGTTCATCAGGCTGGTCATGCTGGCGTTGCGGTATTCCGGCGTCTGCACCCAGAGCTGGTAGGGCGTTCCGGTTTTCGGATCGGCCCAGAAGTTCGGGCTGACCTGGAAGGAGCCGGACAGCGAGACGTTCAGGTTCTGCGCGATCTCCTGCTCGGACAGGCCCATCTCGGAGGCGAGCTTGCGGTCGACGTTCACGTAGAACTGCGGCGCGTCGACGATCTGGTGCAGGTGGACGTCCACCGCCCCGCGCACCTTGGAGATCCGCCGCACGAGGTCCTGCGCCGTAGCGAGGTCTTTCACATCGTGCCGGCCCGTCACCTGGACGTCGATCTGCGCGATCGTGCCGAAGTTCAGGATTTGGGTGATGATGTCGGAGGGTTGGAAGTAGAAGACCACGTCCGGAAAGTCCTTGCGCAGGGATTTCCGGAGCTGCTTCTCGTAGAACGAGATCGGCTTGTGCTCGCCCTTCAGGCTGATGAGCATCTGGCCGTCGTTGTAGGCGACGAAGGACGCGTCGATGAAGGCGAAGTTGTAGTTCGAAGCCGGCAGGCCGATGTTGTCGAGGATCAGCCCGAGTTCGTCCTTCGGCACAGTGCGCCGCACCGCATCCTCGACCTTGGCGAAGACCGTCTCCGTCGTTTCGATCCGCATGCCCGGGCGGGTGCGGATGTGGAGCGTCATCTGGCTCGATTCGATCTGTGGGAAGTAATCCTGCCCGACGAAGGGGAAGAGCGTGCCGGCGACAGCGAAGATGAGCAGCACGCCGGCGACCGTCGCGATGCGGTGGCCGATCACCACCCGCAGCAGGCCGACATAGCCACGATGGAAGCGCGTGAAGCCGCGCTCGAAGGCGGCGCGGAACGCCGTTGCTGCCCGCCCGATCGGCCGGAACGGCATCGCGAGGCCGCGCCCGACCAGCGACATCGTGCGGCCGAGAACGGAGCGCCGGAGCGCGATCGGCTCCGGGTCCGCACCGGCCTGTTTCGGCGCGTGGTTTTGCGCGTATTCGCGCGCCACGAACACGTCGATCAGGATCGGCACCAGCGTCAGCGACAGCACGTAGGAGGCCAGCATCGCGAACACGACCGCCTCGGCCTGCGGCGTGAACAGGTACTTCGGCGCATCGGTGAGGAAGAACACCGCGACGAAGGCGGCGCAGATCGCCAGCGTCGAGATCAGCGCCGGCTTGGCGATCCCCGACACGCCCATCACCACGGATTTACGGAAGGGCTGGCCCTCCTCGAACATTCGGTAGGTGTTCTCGATGGCCACCGTCGCGTGGTCGACGAGGATGCCCACCGAGAGCGCAAGGCCGCCGAGGGTCATGATGTTGATGGTCTCGCCCATAGCGGTGAGCACGCTGAGCGAGGTCAGGATCGCCAGCGGGATCGTGATCAGCACGACGACGGTTGAGCGCCACGAACCGAGGAAGAGCAGGATGGTGAGCCCGGTGAGGCCCGCCGCGATCACCGCTTCGCGCACCACGTCCCGGATCGCGTCCGACACGAAGACCGACTGGTCGAAGAGTGGCGTGATCGTCATGCCCGCCGGGGCTGCGGCGCGAATGTCCGGCAGCGATTTCTTGACATTGTTGACGACGTCGAGGGTCGAGGCGGCACCGTTCTTGAGGATCTGCAGCAGCACCGAATGGTGCCCGTCGGCGCGCACGATGTTGAGCTGCGGCGGCGCCCCGTCGCGGACATGCGCGACGTCCCGCAGCAGCACCGGCTGTCCGTCGACGACCTTGACCGGGATGCGGTTGAGCTGGTCAACGAGTTCCGGCGAGGCGTTGAGGCGGATCGCGTATTGCTGCTCGCCGATCTTGGCGAGGCCCGAGGGAACCGCGAGGTTCTGCTTCAGCACGGCATTGGTGACGTCGAGGGGCGTCATGCCGACGGCACGCAGGGCCGCCAGGTCGAGATCGACCATGACCTGGCGCGGGGCTCCGCCATAGGGCGAGGGCAGCGTCGAGCCCGGCACCTCGGCGAGGCGCTGGCGGGTGCGGTACTGCGCGTAGTCGAATACCTTGGTGAGCGTGTCCTTCGTCGAGGACAGCGCGAGCTGGATCACTGGCACGGAGGAGGCTGAGAAGCGCATGATCACAGGCGGCTGCACGCCGGGCGGCATGCGCGAGCGCACGGCGTTCATGGCGGAATCTACCTGCGTGATCGCGAGATCGATGCTGACGCTCGGATCGAAGTAGATCCGCTCCGTCACCGTGCCCTGGATCGAGGTCGAGTCGATGCGCTTGATGTTGTTGACGTTCGAGGACAGCGAGAACTCGCTGTAATTCGTGATGCGCTGGACGATGTCGGTCGTGTCGAGGCCGTTATAGGTCCAGACCACCACCACCACGGGGATGTCGACCGCCGGGAGCACGTCCTTGGGGGCGACGATGATCGAGCCCGCACCCGCGAGCATCATCAGCACGGCCAGCACGAAGAAGCTGTTGCGGAACTTCAGGGCAAACCGAACGACACCCATCGCGATACGCGGACCTTGCTGCGGAGGAATGCGGGGAACGAGGCCTCCCGCCGGGGGCGACCGGCCGGCAGCAGAGGCCTTCGCCCGCCTGCTGATCGATCCTGGCCACAACGTCCGGGTAAGTCGAAGGCTCGGCGGCCACCAATGAATTCGATTTCAATCTTGAAATTTCATTTTGGTTTTGGCGTCCGGACGGGATTTGCCAAAGATCTTCGTTCTGCTTGCCGTTGCGATGCAAGGCGCTCTGCATGCACCGCATTTTGAATACAATCGCAAAACTAAAACCGATTTCAAGGTTCAAAATTGTTTGAATAAAATAAAGCGATGTTCATTTGATCCAAAGGAAAGACAGCCGCATTGTATGGCCAAGCGGACGGCAGCGGCACAAGCCGAAGCAACCGCCGGAACGAGTACTGCTCAAATATCGGAGACTATCTGTATGTCGACGTCCATGCGCTCCGCCCTGACGGCCCTTGCTGCATTCGGCGCTCTCGGCGCCCTTTCGGCCGCTGCCGAGGCTCATCCGCTGCACCATGCGGCCCACCACGTCGCCCATCATGCCCAGGCCACCCGCGAAGCACAGTCCGGCCAGTACATTAGCACCGGCTTTGCCGAGCCGGCCCCGATGATGGCGGAGGCATCGCGCCGGTCCTGGATCCACGCCCCGCGCGACGACGACAGCGCGAATGCCAAGAACCCCGCTCTCCCCTGGTACGCCCGCGGCCGCGGCCAGGAGACCGGCGGTCCAGACCGGATGGAAATCGGCGAGTAATCGCCACTCTCGATCATTCACGGCCTCGTCCGCGCCGCGCGTGGGCGAGGCCGTCGTCGTTAGATGGGCAACCAGCTGTCGAGCCAGCGGCCCCGAGCTGGTCTCGACGGCAATCACACCTCTCTCGATCCGGGATCTTCAGTGATGCGCTTCGCACTGCCGGTCGCACTCGGCGCGGCGGCGCTCCTAACCTGCGCCGGAACGGCATGCGCAGAGAGCCGGATCCCGGCCGGGGGCGCCTTCATGAACAGCTACACCTCGGACCCGTATTTCGATCCGAAATCGGCCTGGTCCCAGCAGCACTCCACCGGCGATATCGGTGGGCAGATCATGCTCGCCGAGCCCCCCGGCTATCCGCCGGCCTGTTCGATCTTCGACCCGGCTTGTGCCGCCCGTCGTGGCGCATGGCTGCGACACATGCGGCACGGATCACGCTGAGGCATGCGTCCGACAACCGCCTGGGTCGACATTCCTCTGGCCGAAGCAAGATTTATCAAGATTTCAAAAACAAAAAGATTGTTCAATTTCCGCGTCATCAAACTTACACGGCTATCTTGGCAGTAGACGTTGCGCGCTGCCGAGCGGCGGCCGCATCGTGATCTCCAACTTAGTCGGCCATAGCCATGGATCGTCTCTCCTCGAGGCTGAAAGAACGTGTCGCAACGGCACTGGTTCTGACATTGCTCGCCGCCTTTCCAAATCCTGCCTCCGCGATGGACGAGGCGGCGACGGAAGCGCGTCTCGCGGCGCTGCAGAAGCAGATGGCGGCGATGCAGCGCGAGTTGCAGACCCTCCGGCGACGCCCCGCCCCGACTGCCGTTGCCGAGGCGCGCTCCGCCACGGGTCCCGGCGGCAGCCGCCTGACCCGGCGCACGCAGGCTCTGCAGGGCATCCCCGGCTCCGAGCCGCGGACGCCGGCCTTCGTCCAGGCCGAGACGGTCTGCGAGGGCAACGCCATGCCCCTCGGCCATGTCTGCTTCACGCCCGGCGGTTTCGTCGAACTCGCCGGCTTCTACCGCACGCCGAACCAGGCGGCCGACATCGCCAGCGATTTCGCCGGCATCCCCTTCCGCAATTCCTTCCAGGCGCGCGAGGGAGAGTTTCGGTTCAGCGCCCGCCAGAGCCGGCTCTCCGGCCTCGTCACCGCGATGATCGACCCGAGCTTGAAAGCTTCCGGCTATGCCGAATTCGACTTCCTGGGCGCCGGGGTCACCTCCAACAGCCGCGAGAGCAACAGTTACGTTCCACGCATCCGGCAGGTCTGGGCCGCCCTCGACCAATCGGAGTGGGGCGTGCACGTCCTCGCGGGCCAGGCCTTCAGTCTCGCGACGACCAACCTCAGCGGGATCACGCCGCTGAAGGAGCAGATTCCGTTGACCATCGACGCGCAGTATGTGCCGGGCTTCAACTGGGCCCGCACGCCACAGATCCGTGTCAGCAAGGACCTCGGCCAGGGCCTCTGGGCGGCGGCCTCGCTCGAAAGTCCGCAATCCGTTTTGCCGCCGAGCCCCTTCACGGTTCCCGCCGGGATCAACCTCAACAACAGTGGCGACGCAGGTGGCCTCAACAACTCGACGACGACCTACAGCAACAGCGAGGCGCCCGACATCCTCGCAAAACTCGCTTGGGAGCCGGGCTGGGGCCATTACGAGTTGAAGGGCGTGGGACGTCTGTTCAGCGACAGGCTGGTCGGCAAAACCGACACCGAGGCCGGATACGGAATCGGCGGTGCGGCAACACTGCCGATCGTCAAGGACTACGCCGACCTACAACTCTCCGGCCTCGCCGGGCGTGGCATTGGCCGTTACGGCTCCGCCCAGCTTCCGGACTTCGCGCTCCGGGCCGACGGCTCAGTAGCAGCGGTGCCGATGTTCCAGCTGCTTGCCGGCCTCGTCGGTCACGTCCAACCGGGAACCGACGTCTACGCCTATGCTGGCTGGGAACATGCCGAACGCACTGGTTCGCTCAGCCTCGCCGGTTATGGTTCGCCCAATCTCGTTGTGACGGGTTGCGACGTGGAGGGCTCGGCAGCCGCACTCTGCCAGGCCGAGAGCCGCGACATTCGCCAAGTCACCGGCGGCTTCTGGCACGACCTCTACAAAGGAAGCTATGGCCGCCTCGTCGCAGGTGCGCAGGCGTCGTACACCACCCGGGACGCATTCCGCGGCGCGGCGGGCGTTGCACCATCCACGCATATGGTCGTTGGGTTGGCCTCGCTGCGGTACTATCCATTCTAGATCGCAGGCACTGACGCCCACAGTCCATGGACAAACAGATGGCGGTCACTGGTTCTCCGCCGTTGGAGTAGGTCCGGCAAAACAGGATGCCGTAATTTCCGGTTGTCTACCAGACGTAGATCGCGCAGATTTCCATAGTATAGAGGCGATTTTCAAGAAGCTAAATCAGTGCGCAGCTGGATTATTTCACAAATCGGAGGCGCATCAATTTATTGGATGGGCCCTTTTAAACCCCACGTTTATTCTTCCGTTAAAAACACATCTATTGATTTAAAAGTATTATTCATGAACTCAGTTCTAGTCCATCATTTAATATTGCCCACGATGGAGAATTATGAAAAACAACTCATATAATACCCATGATTGATTGGTATACCTTCTTTGGCCGCGTTATGGTTCGGGGATCTTTTGAGAGATTGGCTTGATATCCGTGGTTCTGAGTAAAATTTCCATTACATCTCGCCCATCTCTCTGAGTTTTGAATTCTGTTTGTAATGCAAGCTGAAGATCCGGCGAATAGTATACTTGCCCCTTTGTTTGGAGAGGTGAATTATGAGCCTGGGATGTGACATCGAAAAGCGCGACGCCGAACAGGCAGCCCGATATCATCATCTGGTCTTCGCGTATGTACTTGAAGCTAGACTCAGACAACGACGAATTCCCCGGTGACGTCGTCATTTGCATTGATACTTTAAATTGGTGATTTTTTCGATTGCCCATATAATCGAAATCTAGTGGCAAATCCTGCTTGTAGGTAACCTGAAATGGTTTATCGATCCTGCCATAGACTTGCATGGATTGAGGCTTGCCGTACGCGAAAATCTGCTTCGTTAATGTACCTGCGCGATCTTCATATGATTTTACAATCCCATCTTTCTCCCGAAAAATTTGGCGCTTCGCCAAATCCCTCGTAGGTTCGCCCAAACTTTCTCCTGGAGCCTTCACAGATCTACGTACGAATTCTTGATTGACCTCGAAAGGATCGAGGCCTTTTTTTAGAGTCTGACAGTCGATATTTTGAGAAAACACAGACTGACTGTATGTGAGACAAAAAAACAGGCATGTATTTTTTAAGAACATCGAGAGGCCATTCATAGGTGCTTACCGTCGGGAATAACCGCGGCGCCAGTGCGTGCTAGGATGCACATAGACGGTGTACCGTCCAGGCCCTCTAGGACCGTAGGGGCGCTCTATCCTCGATGCGTCGTATCCCGGCTGTATCAGAGAAGGGTTTTGCAGCTCTGCCCGTAAGCCAGAGTCGCCTTCGCCGCTGGCAAACGCGACTGAGCTGAAGGTGCTGGCGGCAAGGAAGACAACCAAGAGAACGAATTTCGCCAAAGTTGCATCCTTTAGAAGCAGGAATGTGCAATCGTGAATTTTTACGATCTCAAATTACTACCATAAATTCGGCTAATCAACATTATTTTTATATAATAAAAATTGAAATATTAAAAAATTTAAATTTTTGAAATTCATGCCACTAGGCATTCAGTCTTGATTTCACTAAATCGCTTGAAGACATGCGCTTCGACCGTTCGGAGTTATCATCTTGGCCTTCTCCGCCTGTGGCCCTCCCCCATTGAAGTGGTCTGCCCTTTGGTATGATGGTGTGGAACGGCCCTGCTTGCGGCAGTGCTGATCTGGTTTTTTAAATCCGGATCAGTTCTCGAACGCGGAGGAACCGAAATGTCTGAGATTCACGTTGTCGGCCTCGATCTAGCTAAGCAGATCTTTCAGGTGCACGCGATCACCTCGGAGGGCGCCGTGGTGGTGAGACGGCAATTGCGCCGCTCGCAGGTGCTGACATTCTTCTCCAAGTTGCCATCCTGCCTCGTCGGGATGGAGGCATGCGGCGGTGCTCACTTCTGGGCGCGTGAGATTGCGAGGCTTGGCCATCAGGTGCGCCTTATGCCGCCGAACTACGTCAAGCCTTACGTGAAGCGCGGCAAGACAGATGCGGGCGATGCAGAAGCGATCTGTGAGGCGGTGAGCCGTCCAACGATGCGCTTCGTGCCAGTCAAGACAGCCGAGCAGCAGGCCGCCGCCATGGTGTTGAAGACACGCGACCTGCTCGTACGCCAGCGGAACCAAGCGATTAACGCGTTGCGGGCTCACCTATCGGAGTTGGGCATCGTGAGCGGCACGGGGGTCAGCCGAGTGGCGGGTCTGATCGGCATTGTCCGAGACCCTGACGATGCGCGGCTTCCGGTCATCGCGCGGCAAGTCCTTGTGGATCTGTCCGATCACATCGAAGCGTTGACCGAACGCCTTCACCGCTTGGACCGCGAGATCGTGGCCCGGTCACGGGAGGACGCGGACCTCCGGAGGCTGACGGCGGTCCCTGGTATTGGACCCATCTCGGCAGCGTCGCTGAAAGCCCTCGTCCCCGATCCGAGTAGGTTCATCTCCGGACGGCACTTCGCAGCCTGGCTTGGCCTGACACCGCGCGCTCATTCCAGCGGAGGTAAAGAGCGTCTGGGCCGGATCTCGAAGATGGGCAATCCGACCTTGCGAACCTTGCTGATCCTGGGCGCGACGACGGTACTGCGTCACGCGCGCAATGGCGGGAAAGCTTCACCGTGGTTGCTGTTTGATCCCAGGGTTTGATGGGGCACTCTTCACGCCGGAGTGGAGGGACGCGCTATGGGCCAAGTTCTTCACGGCAGCGCCACAACGACGGAGGCGGTCCGTCGAGCGATCCAGCATAGTCAAGC
>NZ_VRVE01000209.1:0-510 GCF_008040035.1 Methylobacterium sp. WL9 | reverse complement strand
GAGGTCCGCGCCCGCACCGCCGAGCACGACGTTGTCGCCTTCGCCCGCCCGGATCTCGTCCGCGCCGCCGATCGCCGGGCTCGTCGTCCGCACGAACACCGGCACCAGCGCGCTCAGCGTCACCGCGCCGTTGTCGCCGAGCACGATGTCCGAGCCCGAACCCGTCGTGATCAGGTCGGCACCGAAGCCGCCGATGACAACGCTGCCGCCGTCGCCGACCACGATCACATCGCGGCCGCCGACGTCCGGAGACGTCGAGGCGATCTCGGTGGCACGCGCCTGATCGTCGAGATCGACCGTACCGTTGTCGCCGAGAACCACAGACCGGCCCGCGCCCAGCGTCAGGGCGTCCGCACCCGAGCCGCCGAGCACCACACCGTTGCCGGCGCCGAGCGTGATCGTATCGTCACCGCCGACCGTGACGTCCGTGCTCTCAGCACGAACCGGCTTGCCGTTGACGAACCGCACCAGGCCGGCATCGCCGAGCACCACCGCGTCGCCCGCGAGGCC
>NZ_VRVE01000208.1:0-515 GCF_008040035.1 Methylobacterium sp. WL9 | reverse complement strand
GCCGATGGCGGCGCAGGCCGCCGGGTCCGCGCGCGACGCCTCCATCGCCTTCAGGAGATGGCGCCCCATCGCGACGAGGCTGCGGTCGTCGGCGCCGCGCATGGCCCGCGACAGGCTGCGGGCGGCGAGCCGCTTCAGGCCCTCGAAGGCGTCGGCCTCGGACAGGCCGCTGCGGTAGCTGTCGAGGTACCAGGCGGCGATGCCGTCCACGACCCGCGGCGCCCGCGCTTCGAAGCCGTGCAGCAGGTCGAGGTTGCGCAGCACGGTGGCGCGGGCATGCGCCGCGTCGTCGCCGTCGTCGAGGGTCGAATCGGGGAAGCGCGACGCGTCGACGATGCCGGTGGCGACGCCGGCAGCCAGCAGCCGGTCGGGATCCGGAAACCAGATGTCCTGCGAGGCCACCCGCAGGGCGGCGTCGGCGAACTCGGCGGAGACGCCGGCCGCGATGTAGGCGGCCCGCTCGGGGGCGCCGTCCGCGCGGAACACCTGACCGAACAGCCCGGCCTCGTAGGGCG
>NZ_VRVE01000207.1:0-533 GCF_008040035.1 Methylobacterium sp. WL9 | reverse complement strand
GAGCCTGCGCGATCACCGGCGGAGGCGGAGGCGCGAGCGGCTCGGCCTCGGGCGCCTCGGAGGTGATGATGGAGTCCTCCGGCGGCGGCGGCACCACGTCGGGCGGCGTCTCGGTCTGGACCTCGGCGACGTCCGGCGGCTTGACCTCGTCGGGAGGAAGCTGCGCGGTCTCTTCCGGCTTCGCCTCGGTCGGCGTTTCCGCGACTTCGGGCGCCGTCGCGTCGGGCGGATCGCCGACGGGCTTGGCCTCCTCCGGCGCCTCCTCGGAGGCGGCCTGCTCGGACGGCGCCTGCGTCTCCGTCGCCATCATCTCCGGCGAGAGATCGATGGAAATCTGCTGCTCGCCAGGCGGCGACGGCGGGTTGAGATGCAGGAACATCAGGCCGACGAGCGCAGCGGCGTGGAATACCAGCGCCACGGCGAGAGCCGCGAGCAATCCGCCCTGGCCACCACGAGCGGGATCGGCTGTTGAAACGGACGTGGTCATGATGTCAGCGCACCGCCCCGCCGGCCGGTGCGGCTGCTGCCGGCGC
>NZ_VRVE01000206.1:0-584 GCF_008040035.1 Methylobacterium sp. WL9 | reverse complement strand
CGCGGCGAGGAGCGGGCCGCGGAGCGACGCGATGCCGAGATCGGCGGCGGCGGCGCAAAGCGTGGCGATAGGGTCGGCGATCGTCCCTCCCCCTTGTGGGGAGGGATCGAGGGTGGGGGTGGTCCCACCGGCCGGCGCGGTGTCAGGCGAAACCACCCCCACCTCCAACTCCTCCCCACAGGGGGGAGGAGAGCCGCCATCTCCGCCGGCCACGCCATGATCTCGAACGGCGAAGGAGCGCTGCGGGGATCCCGGTGCCCTCTCGAGCCCGCCTTCGAGGCCCGCTGGGGCGGGCATCTCAGGATGAGGGTGGGTGTGGGACAATCGGAACTGGGCGAGCGGATCGCTGCCGATGTCCCGCAGCCCGACTCCCGAAAAATCCACCCGGAACGCCAGCCGGTCGGCGAGCGCTTCGGCGGCCGCTTCGTCCGCGCCGCCCTCGTCGAGGAGGATCAGCCCGAAGCGCGCCGGCTGCACGCCCCGCAGGCCGTCGCGTTCCAGGCTGATGCTGCCGGTGTCGAGCGCCGCGCAGAGCCGCGCCACGGTGCCGGCCGAGAGCCGCTCGGCCATCGGCACGACGCACC
>NZ_VRVE01000205.1:0-595 GCF_008040035.1 Methylobacterium sp. WL9 | reverse complement strand
CCTCTCTCCATTCTGGTCTGTTTTTGAGGACCTCGCAGAGGGCCTTGATCATGCGTGCGGAGAGCATTCCGGGTTCGTTGTTGGCGGTCTGTGTGACGCATTGCAGGGCGGTGATGAGGGTGTCTGCGCCGTAATGCTGGTGGCATCGGACGATGGCGCCGACGGCCATGGTCTGTCCGGCCTTCTGCTTGTCGACGGGGACGGGGTAGCGCAGCAGTTCGACCTCGGCGCAGGCGCAGACCTTGGCGATTTCGACGGCGCGGGGTTCGTTGGCGATGACGCCTGCGGCGTGCAGGGCCATGCGGGACATCGGTGTGGTGTCGCCGTTGATGGCCTTGAAGGCGGCGGCCTGTTCCTCGTGGTCTGCGATGACGACCTGGCAGGGGACGGTCTCGAAGCCGACGAGGGCGGCGGCGGTGGTGCGGTGCTGTCCGTCGATGATGGCGAACTTGCCGCCTTCGACGGGGGAGACGACGACGGGGGCGAAGAAGCGCCAGTTGAACTCGCGGGCGATGCGGTCGACGTTGCTGCGGCCGCGTCCGCAGATCGGGCGCTGGTAGCTCGGATCGACCACCAGCGTCGCGATCTGCAGCCA
>NZ_VRVE01000204.1:0-597 GCF_008040035.1 Methylobacterium sp. WL9 | reverse complement strand
GGGACGTCGCCGAGCCTCTTGCATCCCGCCGAACGTTGCGGCATTGACGTCGCCGCGCGCCACCTTCCTGCTCGGCCAGATCGCGATGATGCGGCGCTTCCTGAAGGCGCCGAGCGAGCGGGCGGCCGGCGTCAGCGGCTGACGACACCGCAGCACTCGCCAAAGCCCGTCTCTGCTGTCAGTCTCCCCTCGGATCCCGAGAGGAACGCCCGTGACCGCAGGCCCCTTCGACCATATCCTGAACTGGCGGCTGCTCGCCGGCTCGCACGCCTTCCCCGGCCCGGATGGCGGCACCTGCATCAACGAAGCGGCGATCGTCGCGGCCGGGCTGCCCTACAAGGCGATCACCGCCACCGAGGACTGCCCGCCCTGCTTTTCCCGGCCGCTGGCCGCCTATGCGCTGGGCCTCAACGACGCGATGCCGGAGGGGGAGCGGACCCGGCTGATGGCCTTCGTCCTGCGCCTTTCCGGCTCGGCGGATTCTCCCGAGATCGAGGGCGAGCGCACGGCGTTCCTCGCCTTGGAGAGCGTCCGCCGCATCCTGCCGCCGCTCCTGGACCGGGCCGGGCTGCCGGCGCTGGCCGCGCGCTGCGAGGC
>NZ_VRVE01000203.1:0-610 GCF_008040035.1 Methylobacterium sp. WL9 | reverse complement strand
GCTGGGCGTCAGCGGCGCGGAGAACCGCATCGGCAGCTGGAGCACCAGCGGCAGCGGCGCGACCCGCAAGGACACCCTCGCCGACGGCAGCGGCATGGCCGTCGAGGCCAAGGTCAAGGACTCGGCCCTCGACATCGCCGGTGTGCTCGGCCTCGAAGCCAAGTCGAGCCAGACCATCTCCGCCACCGTGGTCGCGGCTTCGGCTGCCATCCAGGGCGGCGGGGCCGCCGGTGTCGCGGTGAGCGCGGCCGGTTCCCTGGCCGCGAACGCCATCGGCGTCGCGACACGGGCCACGATCGATGGCGACGGCACCGGCATCAAGGCCGGGAGCGTCACCGTCTCAGCCAGCGACACCTCCGCGATCACCGCGCTTACCGGTGCCGCATCCCTGTCCGCAGCGGGCGGCGGTGCGGCCGGCGTCGGTGTGGCGGTGGGCTTCGCGCTTGCCCTCAACTCCATCGCCGGGGGCGTCGAAGCCTCGATCCGGAACGCTGATACCGGGCTCACCACGCGTGCCGGCGGCGTCTCGGTGACGGCGACCAGCAACAGCCGCATCAAGGCGACCTCGGCGGCTGCGGCCGTCTCGGTCGGCGGCGGCGGCGCGGCCGGC
>NZ_VRVE01000202.1:0-615 GCF_008040035.1 Methylobacterium sp. WL9 | reverse complement strand
CCGCAACCGCCTCCCCCCGGCGCTACCCGGCCCCGCCTTCGCCGTGGCGCTCGACCTTCCCGTCAGCCGCGGCGATCCGGTGCCGCTGCAATACCTCGCCGTCGCGGCCGATCCTTGGCCGGGGGCAGTGGCCGTGTGGCGCTCGGCCGGCGCGGGCGCGGCGCTCACGGTACAGCGCATCGTCGACCATCCGGCCTGCCTCGGGCGCACATTGTCGCCGCTACGCCCCGGCCCGCTCTGGCGGTTCGACCGGACCGCCACGCTCGACGTGGCGCTACGCCATGCCGAGGGTCTCGCCTCCGTCGACGAGACTGCGGCCCTGGCCGGCGCGAACCTGTTCGGGGTCGTCGGCCCGGATGGCACGGTCGAGATCCTGTCGGCCGCCGGCGCGGAACTGATCGGCGGCGGCACCTATCGCCTCAAGACGCTCCTGCGCGGTCTCGCCGGCAGCGAGGGAGCGGCGGGACGGACGCTGGCCGCAGGCGCGTTGATCGTGCGCCTCGACGACGGCGCAGTGGTGCCGCTGGTCGAGCGGCTCGACGAGGCCGGCCGCGCCTTCGCCTACCGCGCCGGGCCGGCCGACCGCGACCCCGCCGACCCGGCGGCGATCGGTTT
>NZ_VRVE01000201.1:0-615 GCF_008040035.1 Methylobacterium sp. WL9 | reverse complement strand
GCGGGAGGGCGCCGGACGTGTGCACGTGGGGGGTGGGTTTGGCTATGGCTATGTTGGGGCCATATCGAGGATGCTCCGTTGGCCGCAGGCTATCCGTAGTATATTGACTGGCGAAACACTTGTAAAAGCAGCAATGTTGATGAATATGAGCGCGCCCACGCACCAACGCGAGGAGCGGGCCGATTCAAAATCAAGCTGGAAACGCTTTTTGATCGGTCCTAGTCCATTGCACTAGCAGCCCAGCCCGCGCTAAATAGGACTGCCTACGTTGCTCCTTGTCATTCGGTAGCGTATTGGGCACAAGTCCAGTGAGGCGGTCACCATTGATCTAAAAATATCGCCGAAGGGTTGGGGGACCCCGTGCCGAAATCTGCCGTAGACGACAAGCCTAGTGCTCCTGAAGCCTTTCCATCTCCAACTCCTTGGCCCGGCGCCAACGCTCGCTTGCTTGGGTTGGGAATTGGGTTGCCCGTTAGTGAGCTTGATCGCCTAGAGCCGCATCCGATCATGCTGGATCGTATGCATCGTATCCAGCGGCGGCGAGGTAGTTGCGACATTCGGCAGGGGTGAAGGCAGCGAACGCGTTCTGGATCGCCTGCCGGAGGTCGGTGACGG
>NZ_VRVE01000200.1:0-619 GCF_008040035.1 Methylobacterium sp. WL9 | reverse complement strand
CCGGGCCAACCGGGCCGCGCCTCGGCCTACGCCCCGGGCTCCAACGCGGCCTTCGCCGCCGACGGCGGGGCTCCGGACGCCAACGGCCGCCGCTCGAAGGCCTTCGACGCCTCCGAGGGCACCAAGCTCGATCCCCTGAAGAACCGCAGCTACGACCTGAGCTCGCCCAAGACCGTGCCGCAGATGAAGAACCCGTGATCCGTTGAGGTCGCCGACGCCTGGGAGTTCCCAAGGAACCATCCGCAGGACGTGAGGCCGGCTTCGTTTTGGGCGAGGCGGGCGCCGGTGGTATGAGGCGCGCTTTCCAGACGGTGACGACGAACCCGTCTCAAGAAGGCCGCGCCCACCATCATGATCACCAGCATGACCGGCTTCGCCCGCGCCGCCGGCACCACGGGTCCGGTGCAGTGGGTCTGGGAGGTTCGCTCCGTCAACGGACGCGGCCTCGACGTCCGGGTGCGCGTGCCGAACGGCTTCGACGGGCCGGGCGAGGCCGCCCGCACCGCCCTGCAGAAGGCGCTGTCGAGCCTGTTGGCGGCCGCGATCACGCTGGTCTTCGCCGCGGTCAATCTCGGCTTCGGCGCCATCGCGGATTCCGTGCTCGGGCAATCGAGTGCGG